>JBFINI010000239.1:0-5492 GCA_041611275.1 Burkholderiaceae bacterium | reverse complement strand
CTCGACAACGCCGAAATCGCCGCCGCCCTCGGCCTGTCCGAAAAGACGGTGCGCAACCACATCACGCGCATTTTCGACAAGATCGGTGTGCAGCATCGCTATCAAGCGATCGTGCGCGCTCGCGAAGCGGGTTTCGGCGTTACTCGCCGATCGGCCGCGGCGAGCTGACCCGGGACCACTGTCCCGACCGCGCGGCGTCTTGCAAGTGCCGCGCCGGGACGCTCGACTCAAGACAGGCGCGCTCTCGTTTTGCAGACTTCCTGCACGGCCGCGGTCCGCGTGGCCGATCGACAGGAGGCTGCCATGCCAAGATTCGTGATCGAACGTGAACTTGCCGGTGCCGGAAAGCTGCCACCGCAGGAACTGAAGGCCATCTCGCAAAAGTCCTGCGGCGTGCTGCGCGAACTCGGCCCGGCCATCAATTGGGTCGAGAGCTTTGTCACCGACGACAAGATCTACTGCGTTTACGTCGCGCCCGACGCGCAGATGGTCCGCGAGCACGCGAAAAAAGGCGGCTTTCCGGCCGACCGCATCGCACAGGTGCGCACCGTGATCAGCCCGACGACGGCCGATTGACCATCGACCGACGGAGGATCGCCATGAAACGACCGAACCGAACCATGTTCACAATTGCGCTGGCGGCGCTGCTGGCACTGCCGGCGACAGCGTTTGCGCACGGCAATTCAGCCGACGACGACGAGGTGCAAGACGCCATCGCGCAGCTGCGTCGCGCCACCGCGCCGTTTCACGACGTCGATGCCGCCCGGCAGGCCGGCTACAGCCAGTTCCTCGGCTGCGTCAGCGAGCCGGGACACGGCGCCATGGGCGTCCACTACCTGAACGGCGCCCTGGCCGACGACGCCGTGCTCGACCCGCTGCGCCCGGAGGCGCTGATGTATGAGCCACGCGACGAAGGCAAGCTGCGGCTCGTCGGCGCGGAGTTCATCGTGTTCCAGGACGTCTGGGACGCTGCACACCCTCGACCGCCGTCGCTGTTCGGCCACCCGTTCCACCTGGTACGCGCCCCGAACCGCTACGGCGTGCCGTCGTTCTACGAACTGCACTTGTGGGTGTGGAAGCAAAACCGCAACGGCATGTTCAACGACTGGAACCCGGCGGTGCACTGCCCGTGATCCGGCGAGCGGCGGCGCAGTCTCGCGTCGTGGCGACGGCGACCTGCGTCGCTAGCCTGACGCGACGCCGCACGGGCCGGCTCGCCCGCCTCGGAGGACTGGCCCAGAAGCGCATCCGGCGTTTCGCCGCATCCGTCCGAATGCCGAGCATCGAACTTGTAGATGTCGCTCTGCACCGGCACCAGTTTTCGTCGCAGGTTACTCCGCTGACTACACTGCGCGTCAGCCGGAATCGCCTCCATCGAGGCGTTGGCCGCGTGGCGCATGACCAGACTCGTCGAACGAGAAGCAGCCTTGCAGACGCTGCAGCACTGCTTGCAGGCGGCGCAGCACTGCGGCCAGATCGCGCTGGTGGCCGGCGAGGCCGGCATCGGCAAGACCAGCGTGCTGCGCGCACTGGCCGCTGAACACGACACCGTGTGGTGGGGCGCCTGCGACGCGCTGCAGACACCGCATCCGTTGGCGCCACTGCTCGACATCGCACGCGAGTCCGGCGGGCGCTTCGCCGCCAGGCTCGCCGGTCCGCGCCCGGCGCTGTTCGAAGCGGTGCTCGACGAGTTGCGTCTGGCGCCGACGCCGGTGCTGGTGGTGATCGAGGACGCGCACTGGGCCGACGACGCCACGCTCGACCTGCTGAAGTTCCTCGGTCGGCGCATCGAGCGCACCCGGGCACTGCTGGCCGTCAGCTTCCGCGACGACGAGGTGCCCGCCGTCCATCCCCTGCGCCGCGTGATCGGCGAACTGCCGGCCGGTGCGCTGAACCGGATCGATTTGCCGCGCCTGTCGCGCGAAGCCGTCGAAACGCTGGCGCGACGCGCGGGTCGGCCGGCCGCCGGCGTGCACGCGGCGACTCTCGGCAATCCGTTCTTCGTCACTGAAGTGCTACGTGAGGGCGGCGATGCGGTGCCGCGCAGCGTGCAGGACCTCGTGCTGGCGCGACTGGCCCGATTGCCGCCGCCTGCCGGGGAGCTTGTGCAGCTGGCGTCGGTCGTGCCGGGCCGGATCGAACGCTGGCTGGTCGATGAGTTACTGGCGCCCTCGATCGTCGATATGCAGACCTGCATCGACAGCGGCCTGCTGCTGGCGGATGACGCCGCGCTGAGTTTCCGGCATGAACTTGGGCGCGTTGCGGTCGAATCGTCGCTATCGGCGCCGGTCGCGCAAGCCTGGCATGCACGCGTCCTGGCGGCGATGACGCGAGACGGGCGCGACTCGCCTGCGGCACGCCTGGTGCACCATGCGCTGCGTGCGCGGGATACGGCCGCCATCAGCCACTACGCGCCGATGGCCGCCGAGCAGGCGAGCGAGCGTGGCGCGCACCGCGAGGCGGCCGCGCAGTGGCGCATCGCCCTGCGCGATGGCGTCCCGGTCGACGAGGCGCAGCGGCAGCGCTGGCTGGCGGCCTACGCGCTGGAGTGCCAGGTCACCGATCAGTTGGTCGAGGCGATCGAGGCAAGGTCCGAGCTTGGCAGCTCGTACCGGCGTTGCGGCGATGTCGTGCACGAGGCCGACAACCTCAGCCGCAGTGCGCTGGTTCATGTGCTGGCCTTGCACAACGCGCAGGCCGACGCTGACAGCCGCCGGGCGATCGAGCTGCTCGAATCGGTGCCGCCGTGTGTCGAGCAGGCCTACGCGTTCTGGGTGCAGGCGCAGCTGCGGATGCTCAATCGCGACTGCGAAGCGAGCGTGCAGTGGAGCCGCAAGGCGCTGGCGCTGGCAGAGCAGTTCGCCGCGCGTGAAACGCAGGCCGCCTCGCTCGGCACCCTGGGCACCGCGTTGCTGTTCCTCGACTACGACCAGGGCGTGGCGCACCTGAAGCAGGCGCTGAAACTGGCGCTCGACGACGGCCTGCACTGGGTGGCGGCGAACAGCTATTCCAATCTCGGTTCGGGTTCGGGCGAACTGTTCCGGCTGCGCGAAGCGAAGCATTGGCTGCAGGAGTCGATCCGTTTCGCCGCCGAGCATGAGATCGATTTCTACCTGCACTACTCAACCTCGTGGCTGGCGCTGTGCGAGCTGCACATGGGCGAGTGGGATGCCGCAACGGCGCACGCGAGCGAGGCGGCCTCGCGCACCGGCGCGGCGACGACCAGCCGCGTGATGGCGCTGCTCGCGCTCGGCCGCCTGCGGCTGCGACGCGGCGATCCCGGCGTCGAAGACGCGCTCGACGCCGCGCTGGCGCTGGCCGAGGCGTCGGGTACGCTGCAGCGCGTCGCTCCGGTGCGCGCGGCGCGCGCCGAATGGGCGATCGCTTGCAGCGATCCCGCGCGCGCCGATGCCGAAGCGGCGGCGGCCTTGCCGCTGGCACGGGCGCATCGCCATCCCTGGTTCATCGGCGAGTTGTCGTACTGGCGCTGGCGCGCCGGCACGATCGACACGCCGCCCGAAGGCGGTGCGCAACCTTACGCGCTGCAGATTGCCGGCCGCTGGCGCGAGGCTGCCGAGGCCTGGCAGCGCCTCGATTGTCCGTACGAGCACGCGCGCGCCCTCACCGAGGGCACGGTCGAATCGCAGCACGAGGCGCTCGCCGCATTCGCCGCGCTCGGCGCCCGACCGGCCGCGGAGGCGTTGCGCAGCCGGATGCGCAAGGCCGGCGTTCGCGGCGTGACCCGCGGCGCGCGTACGTCGACGCGCAACCATCCCTTTGGGCTGACCGCCGCAGAAATGAAGGTGCTCGCGCTGATGTGCGAAGACCTGCGCAACGCGCAGATTGCCGCCCGCCTGCACCGCTCGGTGCGCACGATCGACCATCATGTCGAGGCCATCCTTGCCAAGCTCGGCGTCGAAACCCGGCACGAAGCGGTGCGGCAGGCGCAGCGCGAAGGCTGGTTCGGCCAATCTGGGCAACGGCGTGCCGCAAATTAGGCAGCGCTGCCGACGCGCGCCGGCAGGCGTATCGGCAACCTTTGATCCACGGCGGCGATGGTGCCGCCGACCGGTTCGAAGGAGATCCCGATGCCCCGTTACCTGATCGAGCGCAGCTTTCCGCAAGGCCTGTCGATCCCGATGAACGACGACGGCCGCAAGGCGGTCGGCGGCGTGGTCGCCAACAACGCCGAACACGGCGTGACCTGGGTTCACTCTTACGTCAGCCCGGACCACAAGCAGACCTTCTGCATCTACGACGCGCCGACGCCGGAGGCGATCCGCAAGGTGGCCGACCGCAACAGCCTGCCAGTGGGCCGCATCACCGAGGTGAGCGTGCTCGACCCGTACTTCTACCGCGCCTGATTGAACCCCCAAAGGAGCAACCATGAGCAAACGCTTCATATTGACGTGCGCACTGCTGCTGACCGCGGCACCGACGCTGGCACAGCAGCGCTTCGTGATCGAACGCGAGATTCCCGGCGCCTCGAAGATGACCGCCGAGCAGTTGCGCGAGGCGGCGCAGAAATCGAACCGCGTGCTGCGCGACCTCGGCCCCGACATCCAGTGGGTGCACAGCTACGTCGCCGGCGACAAGATCTACTGCGTCTACAACGCGCCGAGCGAGGCGCTGATCCGCAGCCACGCCGAGCGCTCCGGCTTTCCGGCCAATCGCATCACGCCCGTGGTCGCGGTGATCGACCCGACCACGGCGCAGCCCGCGCGCTGAAGGAGGCTGCAGACGAACCACTTGAAGCAATCACTGCAGGGCCTCGCGCTTGCGTCGCGGCGGGCGCTGGAGTCGCCGGCCTACGCCCACGGCGAGGCCGGCGGCGATGTACGAGCCGGAAAGGAACGACCGGGTGCAATCGGTTGGTGTCGAGCACATCGTCCTCCAGGACAGCTGGGACGCAGCGAATCCGCAGCCGCCGTCGCTGTTCGGCCATCCGTTCCACCTGGTACGCGCGCCGAACCGCTATGGCGTGCCGGCCTTCTACAAACTGCACCTGTGGGTCTGGCAGCACAACCGCAACGGCATCTTCAACGACTGGAACCCCAGCGTGCGCGGTCCCTAAGATGCCGACCGTGGCGGCGCTCGCTAGCGCTGGCGTGCGAATGCAGTCAGCGCCGCCGCGATCGTGCGCGCCACGGCGCGTGCGCGAACTTCTCGACCAGAAAATCGACCATCGCCGCCACCTTCGGCGAGCGTAGCCGTGACTGCGGATACACCGCGTGCAGCGGCAAGGGTTCGACGTGATGAACATCGGTCAGGATCGGCACCAACCGGCGCGAAGCGATGTGCTCGGCAGTGACCATGTCGCCGAGGCGCACGATGCCCACCCCGAGCAGCGCCATTTGCAGCACGTTCTCGGCGTTGTTGGCCGAGACGCTGCCGCTGACCTCGATAGTGCGGATGCCGTCACGGCTGGCGGCGTCGTCGAACGGCCAGCGGCGTAGTTGCGGATAGCCGCTGATGACGATGCAGTTGTGCTG
>JBFINI010000238.1:0-5495 GCA_041611275.1 Burkholderiaceae bacterium | reverse complement strand
GTGCTTCACGCTGACCGTGCAGGCCTTCAATTTCGCTGAGCGCTTCCGCGTGCCGGTGATCCTGCTGCCCGACGAGACCGTCGGCCACATGCGCGAAAACGTCGTGCTGCCGCTGCCCGGCGAGATCGAGATCGTCGAGCGCAAGGCACCAAGCGGCGCGCCGGAGACCTACCTGCCGTTCAAACCCGACGACGACGGCGTGGCGCCGCTCGCCGCCTATGGCAGCGACTACGTGCTCCACGTCACCAGTTCCATGCACGGCTACGATGGCTACAGCAACAATGATCCGGCCAACGCAGCGCGCCGCGTGCGGCAACTGCACGAGAAGATCGAGCAGCACCGCGACGAGATCGATTTGACCCGCACCGATCACGTCGATGACATGGACGTGCTGATCGTCGCGCTCGGCGCCACCACCCGCGCCGCGCGCCAGGCCGCCCTCGAGGCGCGCGTCAAGGGCACGAAAGTGGGCGTGCTGCAGTTGCAGACGGTGTGGCCGTTTCCCGACCAGGAGGTCGCCGCGCTGGCCCGGCGGGTGAAGATGGTCGTAGTGCCGGAGATGAACTACAGCGGCCAGGTCGCCGGCGAGGTGCGCAAGGTACTCGGGGCGCAGACGGACTTGCGGCGCGTCAACAAGTACAACGGCACTTTCATCACGCCGCAGGACATTCTCGACGCGATTGCCGAGGCGCGAGACCCGGGCGCGATGAGCAGCGCAACGAGGAGCACGTGATGACGCACGCCACCGGCCGCAAGTATCTCAAACCCGGCGTGCTGCCGCACATGTGGTGCTCCGGCTGCGGCATCGGCGGCATGCTGGCCTCGCTGTTGATCGCCTTCGAGGAACTCGGCTTCGAAAACACCGACACGGTGGTGGTCACCGGCATCGGTTGCACCGGCAAGCTCGACGACTATCTGCTCACCAACGCGCTGCACACGACGCACGGCCGCGCGCTCGCCTACGCCACCGGCATCAAGGCATTCAAGCCGAAACTGAACGTGGTGGTGGTGATGGGCGACGGCGACAGCGTCACGATCGGTGGCAACCATTTCATCCACGCCGCGCGCCGCAATATCGACATCACGGCGATCGTGCTGAACAACCTGAACTACGGCATGACCGGCGGCCAGGTCTCTGGCACCACGCCGGAGTGGAGCGTGACCAGCACCACGGCCTTCGGCAACCCGGAGCGCGAATTCGACATCTGCGCGCTCGCCGAGACCGCCGGCGCGAACTTCGTCGCCCGCTGCTCGCCGTATCACGGCTGGGAAATGAAGGAGATGATGAAGCAGGCACTGACCAGGAAGGGCTTTTCGGTGATTGAAGTGATCAGCCCCTGCCCGACCCACTTCGGCCGCTACAACGAGATGAAGGACACGCCGGCGATGCTGCGCTGGCTGGGCGAACGCGCGTTGCCTGTCGAACGCTTTCGCGCGCTGCCGGCCGGCGAGCAGCACCAGCATTTCCCGGTCGGCCTGCTCGTCGATCGCGATGCGCCGGACTTCAGCACGCGCTACGAGATCGTCCGGTCTCGCGCGCAGCAGCCGCAGCCGCGTTAGCGGGTAATGACGATGGCGGGCAAGCACACCGAGATCATCCTCGCCGGCACCGGCGGCCAGGGGCTGATTCTCGCCGGCATCCTGCTGGCCGAGGCAGCGATGCGCGAAGGGCGCAATGTCGTGCAGACGCAGTCATATGGAATTGCCAGTCGCGGCGGATTGTCGCTGGCCGAGGTCATTGTCGACGACGACGAGATCATCTACCAACAGGTGCGCCGGCCCGATTGCGTGCTCGCACTGTCGGAAGAGACGGCGACCAGGTTCCAGGGCTGGGCCGCGAAAGGCGTGCCGGTGCTGTACGACAGCACGATCGTTGCGCCGCGCACTGCAGAGCATTTCATCGGTCGCCCCTTCACGCAGACGGCGAGTGACCTGGGCAGCGCGGGCAGCGTCAATATCGTCGCACTGGCCGCGGTGGCCGCGCTCACCGGCGTCGTGCTGACTTCCAGCCTGGAAGCGCTGGTCCGCAAGAACTTCCGCGGCAAGGCGCTCGAACTGAATCTGAAGATGCTTGCCGCCGGAGCGGAGTTGACGAGCGCCGGCACTGAGTGTCGGGTGGCTTGAGCGGGAGGGCGAGGTGAACTCACTGCCACGACTGCAACCGAAGGCCGCACCTTGCGAGACGGCCTGCCCGGCCGGAATCGATGTCCCGCGCTACGTGCGGCAGGTCCGCGACGGTCATTTCACCTTGGCGTTGCAGACGGTTCGCGAACGCATTCCCTTCCCGCTGGTCTGCGGCTACGCCTGTTTTCATCCCTGCGAGGCGAAATGCGGCCGCACTCAGTTCGAAGGACCGGTGGCCATTCGCATGCTCAAGCGCGTCGCCGCCGAACGCGCTTCGTCGGTGCGCGTTCCCGCCACGCTCGCGCCGACCGGGCGGAAAATTGCGATCATCGGCGCCGGCCCCTGCGGGTTGACCGCCGCGTACTACCTGGCGCTGCTTGGGCACGCGGTGACGGTGTTCGAGGCACAGGACCGCAGTGGCGGCATGCTGCGCTATGGGATTCCTGCCTACCGCCTGCCCGACGAGGTCATCGATGCGGATATCCGCCTCATCGAATCGACCGGCGTGCAGATTCGCACCGGCGAGCGGATCGCGTCGGCCGACGCACTGCTCGGCGATGGTTTCGACGCGGTGCTGATGGCCTCCGGCGCGTGGCGAGCACTCGGCCTGCAGTTACCCGGCGAGAATGCCGCCTCAGTACTGAAGGGCATTGCGTTCCTCGAGGCGGTCAATTCCGGCAGGCCGCCGGCGATCGGCGCCAGGGTCGTCGTGATCGGCGGCGGCGATACGGCGATTGACGCCGCACGGGTCAGCCGGCGGCTGGGCGCCGAGGTCGTGCAGGTCTACCGCCGCTCGCGCGTCGAGATGCCTGCCAATGCCGAGGACATCGACGCAGCGATCGAAGAAGGCGTACATCTGGAGTTCCTCGCTGCGCCGCTGTGCATCGAAGCCGGCAAGCTGCATTGCATCCGCATGGCGCTCGGCGAAGCCGACGCCGACGGCAGGCGTTGGCCGCAACCCATTGCCGGCAGCGGATTCGACATCACTGCAGACACGGTGATCCTCGCCGTCGGTCAGATGGCGAACGCCCCGGCGACAGCGGCCAGCCGCGAGGCCAACGGCACGGTCCGCGCACTGCCGGAAGACCTCAGCACGTCGGTTCCGGGCATCTTCGCCGGTGGCGACGCCGTCACCGGCCCGTCGTCGATCATCGTGGCGATCGCGCACGGCCGGATTGCCGCGGCCGCGATCGACCGCCATCTCGGCGGCGACGGTGATCTGCAGCGGTTTGCCTCGGAGAAGCCGTTGACCGAACTGCGCGAGCCCGCCCCGCGCGGCAGCGTCCAGCAACTTCCGGCGCACATCCCGATGGCCGCGCGGCTGGCCGGCTTCTCGCTGGTTGAAGAAGCATTCGACGCCAAGACTGCGATTGCGGAAGCGAGCCGCTGCCTGTCGTGCGATCTGCTCGCCTTTGCGGTGCAGGTCGACGCCGCACTGTGCAAGGACTGCGGCTACTGCGATGAAGTGTGTGGATTGGACGTGTTCGCGCGCTCGGACACTTACCACGCAAGCGGCTATCGCCCATACGTGGCCGCGCATGCCGAACGCTGCATCGGCTGCCTGCGCTGTATCTACATCTGTCCGGATTTCGCGATCACGATTTCCGACCTGCGCGAACCCTTGCTGCCGTCAGTTTGAGAGCGATCGTCCAGCCGTGGATTCTTCCGCGGTGGGGACGACGCTGGCAGCCAAGCGAAGCAGCCCGCCACATCACTGCGAGTCGGCCTCAGGCGTTCTCTTCGCGCCAGAGCAGGTATTTCATTGTCGCTGCGGCGCCGATGATGATCGATGTCAGCGCCAGCACGGAGCCGATTGCCAGCGTCGAGACGCCGGTGATGCCCTGACCGATCGTGCAGCCGAGCGCAGTCACGCCGCCGAATCCCATCAGAACTGCGCCGACGACGTGGTTGCGTGTGTCGGTCGCCGAGGCGAAGCCTTCAAACCGGAACTGCCGGCTCGACAGCGCCCACGCCGCCGCGCCGAGGATGATGCCGATCGCCGAAGCGACGCCGAAGGTGACCCGCAGCGACTGGTCGGTCCACAGCATCAGCAGTTCCAGCGAGTACGCCATCGGTGCGACGAAGCTCAGCGACTCGGCGGCACGGGTGTTGGTGGCGAAGTACACCATTTCCAGCTGCTCGTTCTCGCCAAAACCGAGGTGCCCGCTGACGTACCAGCCGCCGACGACAAGCAGGCCGAGGATGACGCCGCTGCTCACCTGGGTCAGATTGCCGCGGAAGCGCTTGTCGGCGAACACGAACGCCAGCAACGCACCCGCGGCGACGATGGCGGCCACCGCCAGCGCGCCCTTGGCCGACACACCACTCGCCCCAGCCAGCACCGCCGGCAAATCCTGTCCCGTGAAACCGTAGGCGGTTAGATCGATCGCGAAGCGGTCGAGATAGTCGACCCGCCACTGCCCGAACAGACCCTTGATCGTCATGTAGGCGGAAATGCCGAGAAAGGCAAAGACGACCACCGAGCGCAGGCTGCCGGCGCCGATGCGCAACAGGTTCTTGTTGGCGCAGCCGCCGGCCAGCGTCATGCCGATACCGAAAAGCCCGCCGCCGATGATCGCCGACAGCCAGGTCAGGCGCGGCCGCTGGTAAATCGACTTGCCAAGGTCGACGAGCTCCAGCCCCTGCAGGACGCTGGCGCCGATGATCGCCACTGCGATGGCCAGCAGCCACATCCGCATGCGGCCCCAGTGACCCATGTTGACGACGTCCGAGATCGCGCCCATGGTGCAGAAGTTGGCGCGGCTGGCCACAAAGCCGAAGACGAACGCCAGCGCAAATCCACCCCATACGACGATCGTTGCGATATTCGCCGATTCGTTCATGTCTTCCTCTTCCTGCCTTGAAGTGATTCCCTGCAGCGGCCGGCTGCTTCCCCGCTCAGCCGCAGCCGCCCTTGCCGCACCCACATGCGCCGTCCGCCGCCGGCCCATCGTCCGGAACGTCCCCGGCGCGATAGAAAACGAAACTCGGTTCGCCGGGCGTGACCTCGACGAAGTCGATCACCGTGCCGGCAATCGCCTCGAGCGACGGCGGCGACACCAGCAAGGTGATGCCGGCGTCAGTGACCACCTCTTCGTCCTGCTCGCGCCGCTCATCCAGCCCCATGCCGTACTCGGTGCCGCCGTCGTCGCCTCGGCGCGCCGCCACACGCAGTGCCAGGCCGGCATCGGGCGCATCGCGCAGCGCCTGCCTAATCTTCTCGGCGGCCGCAGGTGTGATTTCAATCATCCGCGTTCTCCTTTCATGTGTCGTACAGCGTATGACGCAAGCTCTGACGCTCTGCCAGCGTCGCCTGCGCGGCGCCCGCGCGGGCCGCTCGCGACGCTTGCCTCATCGTGCGTCAGGCTGCC
>JBFINI010000237.1:0-5512 GCA_041611275.1 Burkholderiaceae bacterium | reverse complement strand
GACGGCGCGCTTTTCTTCGGCACGGCCGAGGCGGCCGACGAGGAGATCGAGCGGCTGGCGCACAGCTGCGACCAGATCGTGATCGACTTCGAGCGCGTCAGCGAAGTCGATGCCAGCGGCGCACGCGTGCTGCTGCGCGCTGCCGATTCCGTCCGCCGGGCCGGCAAGCATTTGCTGCTAGCCGGGCTGGCGCCGCGCGACGCACGCATGCGGATGATTCGCGACATGGACGTGCACGGTCGACTCATGGACGCGCAGTTCTTCCCCGACGCCGACCGCGCGCTGGAACACGCCGAGGACCAGTTGATTGCGAATCTGGAGCGCACACCGGCCGATCGGCCGATGCTGCGTTTGGAAGATACCTTGCTTGGAACTGGTCTGCAGCCTGACGAGCTCGCCGAACTGGCGTCGCTGATGACCGAGATGCGCTTCGCCAAGGGACAACCGGTGTTCAGGCGCGGCGAGGCCGGCGATGCGATGTATGTCTCGCTGCAGGGGCAGATCGGCATCTGGTTGCAGGCGGATGAGCAAAAGGCCGAAGCTGGCCGGGCCCGGCGGATGGTGTCGTTTGCGCCCGGAGTGGCGTTCGGCGAAATCGGCTTGCTTGAAGGGCGGGCGCGCTCGGCCGATGCGATTGCCGAGGAGGACGCCGTGGTGCTGCAATTGTCGCGGCAGAACTACGAAAAACTCGCCGTTGAGAATCCGACCTTGCTCGGAAAGCTGCTGCTGAACCTGAGCCGGTTGCTGTCATCGCGCGTGCGTGCGCTCACCGATGAGCTAGAAGCTGCGAACAGTGCGCGTTGAGCAGTGATCGGAAGATAATCGCGGCCGAAATGCCAATCTCACGGCAGCGGTGCCGGCAAACAAGAACTCAAGGGGATCCCGCGACGTGGTCACTGCATCGACAAAGCATCCGCATCGCGAGGCGCAGCTCGTTCATCATCTGAATGCGCTTTTCGGCGACCTTGGGCCGGCCACGATCGCTTTTCTGCAAGAGCATCTGCACTGGGTCGAGGTCGCGGCTGGCCAAGTGCTAATGACCCAAGGTGAGCCCGGCGACTCGGCGTATCTGTCGGTGAGCGGCCGGTTGCGCGTGTACATCACGGGCGAAGACGGCGCGGCGCGCATGGTGCGCGAGCTGGGCCGCGGTGAAGTGATCGGCGAAATGAGCCTGTATACGGGCGAGCCGCGTTCGGCCACCGTGGTGGCGGTCCGCGACTCGGTGCTGGTAAGGCTCGACAAGCAGCAATTCGAGGCGTTGCTCGCCGCCAACCCGCAGATCTCGATCAACTTCACCCGGCTGATCATCAGGCGCCTGCAGACGCAGCACCTGCGCCGGCCGGTCGCCGCGCCGGTAACGGTCGGCCTGCTGCCGGTCACCGCCGGCGCGGCGCTGATTCAGTTTGCGCAGCAGCTGGCCGCGCAACTCGGCAAGTACGGTCGAACCTGCATCGTCGACGCGGCGGCGATGGACGCAACATTGAGCGCGACAGGCCTCGCACGGCGCGACGGTGCCGAGGCCGGCGAGCGCATTGCGCAGGCGCTCGACGGTCTCGAAGCCGAACACGATTACGTGCTGTTGGTCGCCGATGCCGAAGCCAGCGCATGGACGCGCCGTTGCATCCGCCACAGCGATGAAATGCTGCTGGTCGCCGATGCGACGCAGCCGCCGGCGGTGCACGTGATCGAGCAGGAGTGCCTGACCGAGCGGCCGGCTCGGGCGGAAGCGGCGGAAATGCTGGTGCTGCTGCACCCGCCGGAATTGACCTGCCCGCGCAATGTGCGCGTCTGGCTGGCGCGCCGAGCGGTCACCGGTCACGTCAACATCCGGCCGCAACTGGAGCGCGACATGGCGCGGCTCGCCCGTCTGCTCAGCCGCAATGCCATCGGACTGGTGCTCGGCGGGGGCGGCGCACGCGGCTTTGCGCACCTGGGCATCTGGCGCGCGCTGCAGGCGCGTGGCGTCGAGATCGACTACGTCGGCGGCACCAGCATCGGCTCGGTAATGGCGGCGCTGATCGCTGCCGATGCGCCGGTCGAGAAAGCCATCGACATCGCCCGCAAGTCGTTTCGCGTCAACCCGACGGGCGACTTCAATTGGTTGCCGATGGTGTCGCTGATCAAAGGCCGCCGTGCCCGCGCCGCGATCGACAGCGCGGTGTCCGAACTCGCCGGCGGCCCGGTGGACATCGAGGACCTGTGGAAAGGCTTCTTCTGCATCGCCACCAACTACTCGCAGGCGCGCGAACAGCCGCTGCGCAATGGCGATCTATCGCGCGCGATCCTGGCCAGCATCGCCATTCCCGGCGCGCTGCCGCCTGTGGTGCGCGATGGCGACCTGCTGTGCGATGGCGGCACCTTCAACAACTTCCCGGTCGACGTGATGCGCGATCTGCGCGGGGTCGGCACGGTGATCGGTGTCGATCTGGGGGTGCGCAACCCGCGGCGGCTGGAGTTCGACGAGGTGCCGGGCAGCTGGACGCTTCTGCTCGACCGGCTGCTGCGTGGACGCAAGCGGCGCTATCGCCTGCCGTCGCTCACTTCCTACCTGCTGAACATCACCATTCTCTACAGCATCTCGCGCCAGCAGGAATCAAGACGCTTGACCGACCTTTACTTCAACCCGCCGCTGTACAAGGTCGGCCTGCTGCAGTGGGCGCGTTTCGAGCAGATCGTCCGGCAGGGCGAGCAATACGCGGCGGAGGTGCTCGCCGGCTTGACCGCGGAGCAGCGCACGGCGCTCGGTATCAACGCCTGAGACGCACGCCACCGGCGGCGCGGATCAATGCGGCCAGAACGCGTAGGCATCCATCGCCAGCACGCCGCTGTCGATGCCCAGATCGAGGCGCTCGATGCGAGGTGCCGGGCCGGCGGCGCCGAAAGCGAACGGCAACGGCAGGAAGTGTTCATCGCTCGGGTGCGCGCGTCGTGCCTGCGGCGCCAGTTCGTGCCAACGCGCCAGGCTCGCCCGATCGCCCGTGCGCAGCGCCTGATCGACCCAGTCGCGAAACTGCTGCACGTACGGCACGGCCTCGACCTGCGCGGGCCGCATTCGGTGGGTGCGGGCGAAGGCGATCCATTCCTGCAGGTTGTGCGTCATATGGCCGGAGCCGATGATCAGCACGCCTTGGTCGCGCAGTGGCGCGAGGATCTCGCCCAGCCGCAGATGGTGCGCGGCGCCCAGCTGGGTCTGCAGCGACAGTTGCACCACCGGCACGTCGGCTTGCGGGTACATGTGGCGCAGCGGTACCCAGGCGCCGTGATCGAGTCCGCGGCAGCCGTTGCCGTTGGCGGAGATGCCGGCGGCGCGGATCAGGTCGATCGCCCGTTGTGCGGTCTCTGGCGCGCCGGGCGCGGGGTAGCGCAGTTCGTACAGTTCGGGTGGAAAACCGCCGAAGTCGTGGATCGTCTCCGGCCGCATCCCGGTGGTCAGCATCGGCCACTCGCTTTCCCAGTGCGCGGAGGCGATCAGCACCGCCTGCGGCCGCGGCAGATCGCGGCCGAGCGCCGCCCACGCCGCGCCCGCGCGGCCGGCCTCGAGCGCGTGCATCGGCGAGCCGTGCGAGATGAAGAGCGTGGGCAGCGGGTTCATCGCGGCGAGCCTACTTCAACAGGCCTTCGGCGCGCAGCGCCTCGGCCACCTTCGGCCGCGCCGCCACGCGGGCGACGTAGCCCTCGAGCGCCGGCCATCGCGCCAGGTCGACGCCGGTCCACTGGCCCCAGTTCAGCACCGTGAACAGATAGGCGTCGGCGATGGTGAACGTGCCCATCAGGTACTCGCGGCCTTCGAGCTCGCGAGCCAGCCAGTCGAGCCGCAGGCCGAGTCTGCCGCGCGTGCGCTCCTTTTCATCGTCGGTGCTGTCCGGCTTCCACAGCGGTCCGAAGCCCTTGTGGATTTCGGTGGCGATGAAGTTCAGCCACTCCTGCAGCCGGTAGCGCTCCATCGTTGCCTGCGCCGGCGCAAGGCCGGCAGCAGGGGCGCGGTCGGCGAGGTACTGCAGCAGTACCGCGGCCTCGGTCAGGCGCTGGCCGTCGGGCAACTCCAGCGTCGGCACGTAGCCCTTCGGGTTGATGCGGCGATAGTCATCGCCGTCTTCGGTCCTGCCGGCACGCGTGTCGACCTTGACGCGTCGATGTGCGAGGCCGAGTTCGCGCAGCACGATGTGCGGTGCCAGCGAGCAGGCGCCAGGTGAGAAATACAGTTTCATGGTGTTGGCCTCCACGATGACTTGGTCAGGCGGCCTGCAGCTGGCGGCGGCGCTCGGCGCGCAGGTTCGACAGCGCGTAGGCGCCATTGCCGAGCAGGATCTGCGCCACGGCGGCCGCGGTCAGGAACAGCGGATATTCCCAGCCGCCGTTCGGCGCCGAAAACAGCCAGCCGTTGCCCACGTGCGCCCAGGTCGAGCCGAGAAGCACCGGCACCAGCGCTGCGGCCACCAGGCGGGTCTGGTAACCGGCGATCAGCAGCACGCCGCCGACCAGTTCAGCGGCGAACACGATGTATGCGAGCGGACCGGGCAGGCCGAGCGACTGGAAGAATTGCACGGTGCCCGGCAGCGTGAAGACAAGCAGTTTCAGCAACGCGTGAGCGACGAACATCACGCCAAGCGACAGGCGCAGGACCAGCGCGGCATAAGGAGCGGTACGGTTTTCGATCATGGCTATCTCCAAACAAGGTGAGTGGACGGGGGTTTGCCTCTCGGAGCGACGGACTGCTCGTGTCGCCATCCAGTGATTGCACTTTATTCATGCTTAATTCAGGGATAAAGATAGATAAGTGAGAAACTCTGTCCCGAAAAATGAAATAATCAGGGCATGGATCGACTGGTCGCTATGCAGGCGTTCGTGCACGTCGTCGAGGCGGGCAGCTTTGTGCGCGCGGCGGAAAAGCTCGGCGCCTCGACCTCGTCGATGTCGCGCCAGATCGCCGAGCTCGAGGCGCACCTGGGCGCGCTGCTGCTGAACCGCACCACGCGCAAGCTGTCGCTGACGGAAACGGGCCAGGCGTACTACGAACGCTGCGTCCAGTTGCTCGCCGATATTGATGAAGCGGAAACGATTGCCGGCGCGGCAGCGGCGAAACCATCCGGCCGCCTGAAGCTGACCTGCCCGACCAACCTGCTGGCGCAGCCGATCGGCCCGGCGCTGGCCGAGTTCAACCGGCGCTTCGCGCAGGTGGGTTTCGAGGTGACGGTCGCCGACCGGGTGATCGACCTGGTCGACGAAGGCTTCGACCTGGCAGTGCGCATCGGTGCGCCGGGCGGGGAGCGCTTGGTGGCGCGGCGGCTCGGCGCCACGCAACTGGTTGCCTGTGCAGCACCGGCCTATCTGAATGTCCACGGCGCGCCGCAGGTGCCGGCCGATGTCGCGCAGCACCGAGTGCTGACCTATGCCTACGTGTCGTCGCCGTTCCACTGGCGCCTGATCGACGGCACCGGTGCCGAGCACGAGGTGCGCGTCAGCGGGCCGCTGCATGCCAACAGCGGCGAACTGCTGGTCGCCGCGGCGATCG
>JBFINI010000236.1:0-5535 GCA_041611275.1 Burkholderiaceae bacterium | reverse complement strand
GAACCGTTGACCTGCGCGTCGGTACCGGAGGTCACGGACCGACGCTGCCCCTCGGAGACCAGCAGCACACTGGCGACGATGAGCGAACCGAGCGTGCCGATCAGCGCGCCGATCATCAGCTCGAGCAGCGTGAAGCCGCCGCTGCGCTTGCCGCCGATCGACAACAGTCGGCCCCGGCCGGGGTTAGCGATGGGATTGCCGCGCCGTGTCATGGCTCAGATCCGGATCGCCGTCGAGGCGCTGTAGTTGTGCGTGCCGGCATTCGGCGGCGACCAGGTCACCGTCACCGTCACCACGCCGGTGTTCACCGTCACCGTGGCGGCGCCGCCCGGTAACGTGGCGGCAACCTTGTCGGTCCACTCCTTGCAGCGCGCGTAGCCGGCGCAGGTCGCGGTGACGTAGTTGTTCAGGTTCGGCACGTCGGCCCACATCGTGCCGACCAGCTCGGAGACGAGGTAGACGGCGTCGCCGCGGAACTTGCCTTCGGACTGTGCGGTGACCATCTTGGCCTGCAGGCCGACCAGACCGACGATACCGGCGCCGAACAGCGTCAGCGCAATCAGCGCCTCGAGCATCGCGCTGCCGGCCATGCGGCGCGGTGAGGCCAGGGGGCGGAGGCGGAAGCGTTGGGGTAGCGGGCGCATCGTGGTGACCTAGCAGCGGCGGGGATCGGTGGCTTCAGCGACCCGTGGATCGCACAGGCGGATGCCGCCGCCGTCGGCGACGACGATCCGCAGCGGCCGGAAGTCATCGCCGGTGACGACGTTGTTGATGTTGATCATGGCCAGCGGCGCCGCGCCGGCAATGCGTCCGAAGCCGTCGAAGACCACCGTATTGGCGGCGGTGACGCCGTCAGTTTGCCGGGCGGCAACGGTGATGCGATTGGCATGCACGCCGGCCGCGTAGGTTTCCACCAGCATCGGATCGGCGGTGTCGGAAAGCGCGTTGCCGCACTTGCCGGCGGGATTGTTGACGCTGACCACCCATGAGGCGGCGGTCGCCGACAGCGCGCAGCTGTTGTCCATCACCGCCGCATTGGTCGTTGTCACCAGCGAAAAACGAACGGGCTGGTTGCGGCGCACCGCCTCCATGCGCGCCTTGTGCAGTCCAGCCTGGATCGACTCGGCCGTGGCGCGGATCTGCATGTTGGCCATCCAGGCGCCGCCATACGGCGCGATGATGGCCAGCAGCACGCCGAAGACGGTCAGCGTGATGGCGATTTCGATCAGCGTGAAACCGGCGGCGGAGGTCCGCGATTGCGCACGGCCGGACCTGCGGCGCGCAGTTGGACTGGTTGTGTGCTGAAGTGTCATCGGCTGCATACGAGATTGAGGGGGCGGCGTAACGACGCTCCGATCAGCATTCGGTGCCGCGAACCAGCCAGCAGGCCTTGGCCACGGAGTTGCCCTTGAACTTCGTCGTCCCGCGGACGTTGCCGGGCGTCAGCGTGAAGACATGGCCGACCGCTGACGCCGTATTGCCGGTGGCAGTGAGCGTGTAGCCCTGGTTGTTGCCGCTGCTGGTCAGCGCGCAGGCAAATGTGAAGTACTGCGCACCGGCGGGCGCGAAGGTGTTCCACGACGGCGCATTGGTGCCGTTGGCGCAGGTCGTGCCGCCGGCGTTGCCGTAGTTCTTGTAGTCCTGGTAGTACTGCTCGAGCTTGACCTGGTAGTCCGACAGCGCGTTGAAGGCCTCGGTGAGCTGGCCGCGACGCACATAGTCCGCGTAGGACGGCACGGCGATCGCGGCGAGGATGGCGACGATGGTGCACACGATCATCAACTCGATCAGCGTGAATCCGGACATCGACTTCGCTTTCATTTGCCTGTTTCCGGTGCGGCGAGCCGCGCATGCGTGGCTCATGTTTTTCGTAGGCGAATCGTTGCCGAGAAACGGCGATGGGGCATCAGCCGACCGGATGAGAATCGCGACCTGCAGGCTGAAAGAACAAACGATCGAGGTGCCCCGACACGCAGGAAAGTTCAAGTGCGGCGCGCATTTGCATGCAAACAAGTGCTCACCGACGGCGCGGTATCCGATGCCTGACGGCCGATGTTCGGCGGGATGCGGCTTCCGATCGGATGATTGATCGACGCCGATGCGTGCAGCTATGTGCCTAAGGCCAGAGACAGACGCGCGAAAAAGGAAGACAGACGGTTTGGCCGCAGGATTCGGCGCGACAACCGGCAGTGAAGGCGGCCGCGAAACGGACTTGCGCGCAGGCGAAATGCGCTGGCGAGGAGCAATGCGAGGTGCGCAGAAATTGCGCCGGCGCGCACGCCGGCGATGAGGTTGAAACCCGCGTTACGCGGTGAAGCCGATCTTCTTGTGCGTGCCGTCGCAGAACGGCTTGTTGCCGCTGTGCCCGCAGCGGCATAGCCAGGTCTTCTCGCCGCAGACGTAGTTGTGGCCATCGGCGGTGCTCAGTTCAAACCAGCCTTCGATGCGCAGCGGCCCGTTGCTGATCGGGTGCAGAGACACGTCGCCCTCCGCAGCGTGTGTGACCGGTTCCGGCGCCTTGACGCAAACGCCCGCATCCTTGAACGCCGCCTGGATGTGGCTGTTGTCGCACAGCGGCTTGTTGGCGCTGGCGCCGCAGCGACACAGCGCCAGCCGCGTGTGCGCGACGGCCTCCGTATCGCTACCCGCGGCGTGGCGGATCCGGCCGCGCAGATAGATCGGGCCGTCCGGCACGACGGTGGCGCTGTTCGATGAATCCGGCGTCTCGGGATTCGTGCCGTCGGCCAGATGCAGCGTCAGCGCGCCGGTGGGGCAGCGGCGCACGACCTCGGCCAGGCGGTCGCGCTCGCCGCGTGCGGGCTGGATCCACGGTTTCGCCTTCGGATCGAAGACCTCAGGCGCGCCCTGCGTGCAATTGCCGGAGTGAATGCATTTCTGCGCGTCGAAGCGGATGACGAAGCCGTCACCCCGATAGTCTTTCGTGCTCATCGCATTGTGTCCTTTGGAAGTCGCCGCTTTACAGCCCGAGGCAGACGTATTTGACGACCAGATATTCGTCGATGCCGTACTTCGAACCTTCACGGCCGATGCCCGACTGCTTGACGCCGCCGAACGGTGCCACTTCGTTGGAGATGATGCCGGTGTTGACGCCGACCATGCCGTATTCGAGCGCCTCGGACACGCGCAGCACGCGGCCGATGTCGCGCGAGTAGAAATATGCCGCCAGCCCGTATTCGACGCTGTTGGCGGCGGCGATGGCTTCCTCGTCGCTGCTGAATCTGAACACCGGTGCCCCCGGTCCGAAGGTCTCCTCGTTGGCGACGATCATCTTGGCGGTGACGTTGGCCAGCACGGTCGGCGTGTAGAACGTGCCGCCGCGCTCGTGCTTCTTGCCGCCGGTGACCACGCGCGCGCCCTTGGCCACCGCGTCGGCCACATGGGCTTCGACCTTGGCCAGCGCGTTGGCGTCGATCAGCGGGCCCTGCTGCACGCCGGCGTCGAAGCCGGAGCCGACTTTCAGTTGCGCAGCTTTTGCCGCCAGTTTCTCGACAAAGGCATCGTAGATATCCGCATGGGCGTAGAAGCGGTTGGTGCACACACAGGTCTGGCCGGCATTGCGGTATTTAGAGGCCAGCGCGCCTTCGACCGCGGCATCGACATCGGCGTCGGCGAAAACGAGGAACGGCGCGTTGCCGCCGAGCTCGAGCGACAGCTTCTTCAGCGTCGGCGCGCTTTGCTGCATCAGGATGCGGCCGACCTGTGTGGAGCCGGTGAAGCTCAGTTTGCGCACCACCGGCGAGTCGCACAGCACCTTGCCGACTTCGATCGAGCGCGCCTCGTCGGCCGGCAGCACGTTGAACACGCCAGCCGGCATGCCGGCGCGCTCGGCGAGCTCGGCCACGGCCAGCGCCGACAGCGGCGTCTGCTCGGCGGGCTTGACCACCACCGTGCAGCCGGCGGCGAGCGCCGGCGCGCACTTGCGCGTGATCATGGCGTTAGGGAAATTCCACGGCGTGATCGCCGCCGCCACGCCGATCGGCTCCTTGAACACCAGCAGGCGCTTGTCGGCCTGCACCGTCGGGATCACGTCGCCATAAACGCGCTTGCCTTCCTCGGCAAACCATTCGACGAAGCTGGCGCCGTAGGCGATCTCGCCACGAGATTCGGCCAGCGGCTTGCCCTGCTCGGCGGTCATTAACTGCGCCAGGTCCTCCTGCGCGGCCATCATCAGCTCGAACCACTTGCGCAGGATGCCGGCGCGTTCCTTGGCGGTCTTGGCGCGCCACGCCGGCATCGCCTTGGCGGCGGCGTCGATCGCCCGTTGCGCGTCGGCGGCGCCGCAGTTGGCGACCTCGATCAGCAGCCCGCCATCAGCCGGATTGGTGACAGCGAACTTGCCGTGCGCGCCGTCGCGCCAGCCGCCGTCGATATAAGCCTGCGCACGCAGCAGCGCCGGGTCCTTGAATTTCGGCAGCGATGAGACTCGGTCAAGCATAGGGGGCCTCCTTCATCTTCACTGAAGGATACCGCCATGTACGCGCGTTATCCTTGCGCCGTCGCCGCTGGCGCGGAGCGCTCCGATGCAATTTGAATCTCTGAATGCCGATCTGAAAAAGTGGCTGCAGACTTCGATCGAAGCCGGCCACGATCGTGACGTGCTGCAGCAGGCGATGCGTACGGCCGGCTACGACGTTGGCTTTGCAAGGAAGGCGGTCGAGGCAGCGCTGGCGCGGCTGGCGCCGGCGACCGCGGCGGCCCCTGCGGCCGCGCCGGAGATGCCGGCCGCCGCGACGCAGACCGCGAGCCAGTTGTTGGCCGACTCGCCGAACACCATCGCAACCAGCGATCGCACGGTCGATATCCTGATGGTGCTCAATGCGCCGCGCATCGTGCTGTTCGGCAACCTGCTCTCTGCCGAAGAATGTGAGCAGATGGTCGTGGCGTCGCGCAAGAAGCTGCAGCGCTCGACGGTCGTCAATGCCAGCACCGGCGCCTACGACGTGCATCCGGACCGCACCAGCAGCGGCACACATTTCGAGCGCGGCGAGAACGAACTGGTCGCGCGCATCGAGCGGCGTATCAGCGAACTGGTCGATTATCCGGTCGAAAACGGCGAGCCGATCCAGATCCTGCACTACCTGCCGGGCGCCGAATACAAGCCGCACTACGATTACTTCGATCCCGCGCAGCCGGGCAACGAGACCGTGCTGGCGATGGGCGGGCAGCGGATCGCCACGCTGGTGATGTACCTGAACGACGTCGAAGCCGGCGGCTCGACGGTCTTTCCTTCGGTCGGGCTCGACGTGCTGCCGCGCCGGGGCTCGGCGGTGTACTTCGCTTACACCACTGAGGCCGGCGAAACCGACGCCCGCACGCTGCACGGCGGCAGCCCGGTGATCGCCGGGGAGAAGTGGATTGCCACCAAGTGGCTACGCCAGCGTAGATACGGCGGGCCGGGCGTTTGACGCGTCCCCGCGCATATCGCGTGGAAGAAATGGTGGGTCGTGAAGGACTTGAACCTTCGACCAACGGATTAAAAGTCCGCTGCTCTACCGACTGAGCTAACGACCCGCT
>JBFINI010000235.1:0-5539 GCA_041611275.1 Burkholderiaceae bacterium | reverse complement strand
TCGCCGTTGAAGACGTCGACCTCGCGGGGTTTCATCGTCATTTGCCCAGTCGATCGGCAAGCGCAGCCACCGCGCGCGCCAGCTCCTCGCGCCGCAGACCGGTCGCAAAGCGCCGCGCGTGTTCCTTCGCCCGCGGCAGCTCGGCGGTTGCCCACTGCTGCTCGAGCACCGCCAGCGTCGCATCGGAAGCGTCGCCTCCGCGCGAGAGCCGCCGCCTGATGCGCGCGCGCTGTGTCGCCGGCGGCGCTTCGCACCAGACCACTTCGCGCCGCACCTTGGCGCGCACGGCCAGCGCGCGCAAGGCGTCGCGCTCGTCGCGCCTGAGCAGGGCGGCATCGACGATGACCGGGTAGCCAGCATCGAGCACCGTCGCCGCAACCTCGTGCAGACGTGCATAGGTGCGCGCGGTCATCTGTGCCGTGTACAGCCCGGCACCAAAAGCGGCCGTCGCCCGCGCGCCGGCCGCCAGCCCGGCAAGACGCTTGCGCGCGGTCTCAGAGCGCACGCGTACGGCGCCCAGCGACTCGACCAGCAAGCCGGCGACCGTCGTCTTGCCCGAGCCCGACAGCCCGCCGACCGCCACCAGCAACTGCGGTGCGGCTCGGGCCAGCCGCTCGGCCAGCGACAGGTCGCGTGCGAACGCCGTTGCCGCGCGCGTGCGCTCGGCGTCACCGGCGTCGGGCTGGTGGGCGCGGATCAGCGACACCTTGGCCCGCACCAACGCCCGATACACCGCATAAAAGCGCAGGCCGCCGAGCAGCGCGTAGTCGCCACTGACTTCCAGGTACTGGTTCAGGAAGCGCCAGGCCAGCGGCGCGAGCCCGTGTTCGATCAGGTCCATGAACGTGAAGGCGATATCGCTGGCCACATCGATGAAGCGCAGGTCGGCATTGAACTCGATGCCGTCGAACGGCACCGGTTGCTCGTCAAGCAGCACAATGTTGGCCAGATGCAGGTCGCCGTGGCATTCGCGCACGAAGCCGCCTGCGCGCCGCGCCGCAAACCAGCCCGCGCGACGATGAAACTCCTCCTCGGTCCAGCGCGCCAGTTTCTGCAATCGCCCGCGCTTATCGTCGTCGTCCAGGCGCAGCAGGCACAACGCGAAATTCTCGCGCGCCCAGCGCAGCACTTTCGCCGGCGCACCGTAGTCGGTGTCCGCCGGCACCTGGCCGGCAGCGGCGTGGAAAGCGGCGACCGCTGTCGCCAACCGGTCGATATGCCCCGCATTGAGCCGGCCGGCGCGGGCGCGCCGATCAGCCAAATTACGAGTCGCAAAGCGGCGCATGCGCACCGCGAAATCGATCACTTCGCCACGGCCACCCAGCCGCGGCGCAGTCTCCGTGCCGGTGATGCGCACCACGTCAAGGTAAATCTGCGGCGCAGTGCGGCGGTTCAGCCGCAGTTCCTCGTCACAGAAACGCTGCCGCGCGGCCAGCGTGCTGAAGTCGACGAAACTCAGCGCCACCGGCTTTTTCAGCTTGTACGCATGTTCGCCCGCCAGCAGGACGCTGGAGATATGTGTCTGGATCAGCGTGACCGGCCGCCCGGTGACCACCTGCAGGTGGCGGCGCAACGCCACCACCCTTGCCGCATGCTTGGCCATCGCGTCCTTGGGCGCAACGGTCTTCTCATGCACTGCGTCCATGCTCTCAGCCTCGGCCCGAACGCCGCGCCGGTGCTTGACGGTGGTCAAGACGACGCCAACCCGGCGCTTCCGCGCAGATGAAGTGATGACGGGGTGCCGGTCTGCAACTCGCTCAGGATCATTCGGCAGGTGCGACCAGCACCGCGACGCGTTGGTCGCCGGCCTCATGCAGGGTGAGGCGGGCATCGGCGGCCAGCGCTGCCCGGTCACAGACCAGCACACGCACCCGCTGCGCGCGCAGTCGCGGCAGTAACAGCGCCAGCGACGTCGTTGCCCGCATGGCTGCTTCGTCGGCACCGATCGAGATCAGCGGTGCGGCGAGCGCCTGCGCCAGCCGGCGCGCAAGCTCTCTCGTCGCTGACGATGAACCGAGCACCGCGACCGGGCCGTCGCGCGTGCGGCTGCGTTGCGGCAGATACAGCAAGGCCGCCGGCGTGGCCAGCGCCGACTGCAGCAGGCCGGCAAACGGCTGCACCCAGCGCGCCATCGGATCAGCCGGCTCGGCGATGACCAAAAGATCGCCTGCCTGCGCGAGACCGCCGAGCGAGGCGTCGGCACCGCCACGGACTACCGTCACCTGTGCGCGCACGCCGATCGCCTGCGCCGTCGCGAGGCGACGCTGCAGCTGTGACGTCGCCAGTTCAATTTCCTGCAACAGCTGCGCGCGCGGCAGCTCGCGCCAGGCGGCAGCGCGCGGATCGAATGCGCGCGGCGCCGGCATCTCGGCCAGCGCCAGGGTCAGCACATCTTCGAGCAGCAACGCCTGCAGGTCGGCGCCGAGACAGCGCGCCAGCTCGATGACGGCGTCGATCGCATCAGGCGGCGCGCCGGCGGCGAAACCTGCGACCACGCGCGAATACAGCGCGGGCGGGTTCATGACTCGCCCTCACCGCCGGCACGCGCCGCGAATTCGCGCCGGGTCTGCGCGAACGACAGCAGGCGCGCGTCGATTCGGCCATTGAGGCTGTCGGCGGGAAACGCGCCGTCTTGGCCGCGCTCGCCGGCGGGTTTGCCGGTCAGCGCTTCGAGCGCGTCGTCGATGCTGACCACGGTCGACACCGAAAAGCGCCCGGCCGCACAGGCTTCGACCACGTCAGTACGGAGCATCAGATGCTGCGCATTGGCGGTTGGAATCAGTACGCCCTGGGCGCCGGTCAGCCCGCGTGTTGCACACAGGTCGAAGAAGCCCTCGACCTTTTCGTTGACGCCGCCAATGGCCTGCACCTCGCCGTGCTGGTTGATCGAACCGGTCACCGCCAGGTCCTGACGCAGCGGCACTTCGGCCAGTGCCGAGAGCAGCGCGCAGGCCTCGGCGAGCGATGCCGAATCGCCCTCGACACCCCCATAGGATTGCTCGAAGACCAGGCTCGCATGCAGCGACATCGGCGCGGCCAGCGCATAGCGGCCGGCGAGAAACCCGCCGAGGATCAGCACGCCTTTGGAATGCAGCGGCCCGCCGAGCTCGACTTCGCGCTCGATGTCGACGAGCTTGCCGGCGCCGGGCCGCACACGCGCCGTAATGCGAGTGGGTCGGCCGAATGACGAATCGCCCAGCGTGATCACCGACAGCCCGTTGATCTGCGCCACCTTCTCGCCGGTGGTCGCGATCAGCGCGATCTCGCGCAGCATCGCTTCCTGCACGCGGTCGCGCAGCCGGCCGGCGCGGCGCAGCTGTTCATCGATCGCGCGGTCGACGTCGGCACGGGTGATTGTCGTGCGGCCGGCCTCACGGGCCCAGAAATCGGCCTCGGCCAGCAGGTCACGGATGCGGTCGACGTGCAGCGTCAGCTTCTGTGCGTCGTCGGCGAGCCGGGCTGCCCGCTCGATGACCCGCGCCACCGCCGGCGCCTCGAGCGGCTGCAGCGACGCCTTCTGCGCCAGCCTGGCGACGAACTGCGCATAGTTCGCCTCGTCATCGGCTCCGCGCTGTAGCGAATCCTCGAAGTCGGCCAGCACCTTGAAATGCACCGCCAGTTCCGGGTCGAGTGCAGCGAGCAGCCAGTACAGCCAGCGCTCGCCGAACAGCACCACCTTGACGGCCAGCGGAATGGGATCCGGCTCCAGCGACAGCGTGCTGGTCAGACTGAGGATGTCGTCGACGCTTTCGAAACGCACATGGCGCATCTTCAGCGCCCGTTTGAGCGCCGCCCAGGAAAACGGTTCGCTGAGCACGCTGCGCGCATCGAGCAGCAGGTAACCGCCGTTGGCCCGGTGCAGTGCACCGGCCTTCAGACGGCGAAAATCGGTGACCAGCACACCACGCTGCCAGGCGTGCTCGATGCGGCCGACCAGGTTGCGCAACGTCGGGTGCGGCTCTTCGATGACCGGCGCGCCGCTCGGCGAACCTTCCGAGGTGACCAGCACGTTGACCTCGTAGCGATCGAGCGGGCCGATGCTCGCCGATTCCTGCTCGCTGTCGTTGTCATCGCGCGCCGCCGCCTGCGCCGGACCGATGAACACGCCGACGTTGTCGAGCAGGTCGTTGCGCATCGCCTCCAGGTGTTCGAGCGCCACCGGCAGGTCGGCAAATCGCGTCTTCGTCTCGTCGATCGAATGGCCGACCGCCAGCCGCGCCGTGTCGCGGTCGAGCGCGCGAGCCTCGTCGCGGCGCTCCTTGTCCCAGCGCGGCACGTTCTGCAGGATCTCCTGCAGCTTGGCTTCGAACTGACCAAGCTTCTCGTGCAGTTGCTTGCGCTCTTCTTCCGGCAGGGCGTTGAACGCCTCGGGCTTGAGCACCTCGCCGCCGGATAGCGGCGCAACGCCGAAGCCGAAGGGCGTGCGCACGATCGCCACGTTGTTCTCGCCGGCCTCCTTGGTCAGCGCCGAGAACGACTGCTCCTGCTTGCGACGAAAGGCCTCGTCGATGGCGCGACGGCGGGCTTGGTAGTCCTGACTTTCGAAGGCCGCCGGCAGCGCTGCGCCGAGATCGCGGATCAAATCGGCAATGGCATTGCCGAACTGCGGTCCACGTCCGGGTGGCAGGCAGAGCGCGCGCGGTTTCTGTCCCTGCGCGAAGTTGTTGACGTACACCCAGTCGGCAGGCACTTCCTCACTGTTCGCCTTCAGCTCGAGCAGATTGCGCACCGTGCCTTCGATCCCGGCGCCGGGCGCGCCGATGACGAACAGATTGAAGCCAGGCGCCGGCATGCGGGTGCCAAAACGCAACGCATCCAGCGCGCGCGCCTGGCCGATCGCGTCTTCGCGGACCGCCGCCTCGGCGGTGCTGGTGAACGGCAGTGCCGCCGGATCGACGCGGCGATACAGTTGATCGGCAGCAAGCGGAGTCAGGGTCATCGGCGGGTCATCGGGATCGCGCTGACAAGCCGCGCTCCACCGTTGCGCGACGCGCCGACGCCAAAGCACATCGGCGAGGACGCGTCCTCATCGGAACGATTGTGCCAAGCCCGCGCATAACCCACGTGCGCCAGCGCAAACCGACGGCGAGGTGCAGATCGTGCCTCGTGGCGCCACAGGCGTTCAGTCACCACAGTCGGCCACCGCGCTCGTCCGGCGCAGTGGCCGTCTCCCGACCCGTGGTCAAGGTTGGTGCCGGCCGGCGCCGCCGCTGTGCACCAGCGTTCCATGGCACAGTGCGAGCAGTCGACGGCACACGGCCGGCATGTCCATGTCATTCCTTCGCGCCGGCGCTACTTGACCTGCAGGCGCCGAGTGATGGTGCCGGCCTTCTTCGGCAGGGTCAGTTCAAGTACGCCGTCGGCGTACTTGGCGATGGCGGTCTTCTCGTCGACGTCGCTGGCCAGCGTGAAGCTGCGCGAGACCGAGCCGTAGTACCGCTCGGAACGCAGCATCTTCTCGCCCGTTTCTTCTTTCTCGCGCTTGACCTCGGCGCGGATCGACACCACGTTGCCGTCGATCGTCACGTCGATGTCCTCC
>JBFINI010000234.1:0-5569 GCA_041611275.1 Burkholderiaceae bacterium | reverse complement strand
CCCTGCCCTTGCGGCAGCGGCAAGAAATACAAGCAGTGTCACGGCAAGCTGGCTTGAGCGTGGCGTTCGACTGGCGGTAGGCCGCTGCGCTTACACCGGGGCTTGTGCGACTTTGGATCGACGCTCACTTCACGACGATGGCCGTTAGTCTCGCTGTGCCTGATCCGGACACCTTGTTGCCTGTTGCCGGGATCAGGCTGGGATGGGCGGAAGCGGGCATTCGCAAGCCCGGGCGCAAGGACCTGCTGTTGCTGGATATCGACGAGGGCGCCAGCGTGGCCGGCGTTTTCACGCGCAACCGCTTCTGCGCCGCACCGGTGCTCGTGTGTCGCGAGCATCTCGCAGCCGACCGGGGCGTGCGCGCACTGGTGGTCAACACCGGCAACGCCAACGCGGGGACCGGCGTGCCCGGGCTTGCCGCTGCGCGCACCACCTGCGTCAATGTCGCGAGCCTGCTGGGTTGCGCACCCGAGCAGGTGTTACCGTTTTCGACCGGTGTGATCATGGAGCCGTTGCCGCTCGATCGACTGCTGGCGGGCCTGCCGAAGGCGGTACAGCGGCTGCAGCCGTCGCATTGGGCACAGGCGGCCGAGGCGATCATGACAACCGATACCGTGCCGAAGGCGGCATCATCGACCGTGTTGCTCGGCGATCGGCGCGTCGTCGTCACCGGCATCGCCAAGGGCGCCGGCATGATCCGGCCGAACATGGCCACCATGCTCGGGTTCATCGGCACCGATGCCGCGGTGGCGCCGGCGCTTTGGCGCTCGCTTGCCGGCGAGATCGCCGAGCTTTCGTTCAACCGGATCACCGTCGACGGCGACACCTCGACCAACGACTCGCTGATACTGATCGCGACCGGCGCTGCGAACGGCACGACGATCGAGGCCGAAGACGATCCGCGGTTGCCGGCGCTGCGGCGCGCACTGGTCGAGGTGGCGCAGCGGCTGGCGCAGGCGATCGTCCGCGATGGCGAGGGCGCGACCAAATTCATCGAGATCGTCGTCGAAGCGGCGCAGTCGATCGACGAGGCTTCCCGCGTCGCCTACAGCATTGCGCATTCGCCGTTGGTGAAAACCGCGTTCTTCGCCAGCGACCCGAATCTCGGGCGGATCCTGGCGGCGATCGGCAATGCGGGCATCGATGATCTGGATCCGGACCGGGTGCAACTGCAGCTGAATGATGTCTGGGTGGCGCGCGACGGCGGTCGCCATCCGCAATACCGCGAAGAGGACGGCCAGCGGGTGATGAAAGGAACGGAGATCCGCGTGCGCGTCTTGTTGGGACGCGGCGGGGCCTCGACCACGGTCTGGACTTGCGATCTGTCGCATGAGTACGTCCGCATCAACGCGGATTACCGTTCGTAGCCAAGGAAGCGTCGAGGACATGTCCGGCGACAGCGATAACGGTCCTTCTTCAGCCTTGCAGGCGCTGCTGGTTCGACTGGAGCCGCTGCTGCCGCCGCGACGCGAGGTCGACTGGACGGCGCCTGCATTTCGCTGGCGCAAGAAGCACTATTTCGGATCGGCCGTGGGACACCTGGAGGCGGTGCGTCGTATCGCGCGGATCTCACCGGATGACCTGCAGCACATCGATGCGCAGCGCGCGGCCATCCTGCGCAACACCGAGCAGTTCGTGCGCGGCCTGCCGGCAAACAATGTCTTGTTGACGGGCGCCCGCGGTACTGGCAAGTCTTCACTGATTCGCGCCTGTCTGGCCCGGTTTCAGGCCGACGGCCTGCGCTTGATCGAGGTCGACAAGAACGATCTAACCGATCTGCCCGACGTGGTCGCGCTGGTCGCGTCGCGGCCCGAACGGTTCATCCTTTTCTGTGACGACCTGTCCTTCGAAGAAGGCGAATCGTCCTACAAGGCTCTGAAAGCGGCCCTCGATGGCTCGGTGGCGGCACCGAGCGAGAATCTGCTGATCTACGCGACGTCGAATCGTCGCCACTTGATGCCCGAGTACATGCGCGAAAACCTCGACGCCAAGTACCAGGAGGACGGCGAGATTCATCCGGGCGAAACCGTCGAGGAGAAGATCTCACTGTCGGAGCGCTTCGGAATGTGGCTGTCGTTCTACCCGTTCCGGCAGGATGATTACCTCGACATCGTTGCCCACTGGCTCGGTCGCTTCGGCGCAATGCCGCCGCAGATCGATGCCGCAAGGACGGAAGCACTGCAGTTCGCTCTGCAGCGCGGATCGCGGTCCGGCCGGGTGGCGCTGCAGTTCGCACGCGACTACGCGGGAAGGCTCGGGATCGGCAGCGGCGAGCGATGAATCCGTCGGCGCCGCGCAAGATCACGCGTGTTGCGGTCGGCGTCCTCGTGCGAGACGATGGCTGCGTGCTCCTGGCGGATCGGCCCCTGGGCAAACCGTACGCCGGCTACTGGGAGTTTCCGGGCGGCAAAATCGAACCCGGTGAACGCGTCGCCGATGCGCTTCGACGCGAACTGCACGAGGAACTGGGCATCGACATCGGCGGCTCTGTGCCGTGGGTGACGTTCGAGTTCGACTACAGCCACGCCTATGTCCGCCTGTACTTTCTCCGCATCGACCGCTGGCGCGGCGAGCCGCATGCTCGTGAAGGGCAGCGCCTTCGCTTCGTGCATCCGACGGGCGAACTGCCGCAGCCGCTGCTGCCGGCCGCCGTCCCGGCGCTGCGCTGGCTGCGCCTGCCCCAGGAAGCGCTTATCGTTTCGGCGGGCACTGCACTGCCGGCGGCCTGGCGCCTTGGTAAGGGTTCGGCGCAGGACGGTCCTCGCCGGATCATCGTTGTCGATGCGGATTGGTTGGTGGAGGACCGCGCAGCCGTAATCGCCAGGTGGCGCGGCCATGCCGCGCGCGGGGGCGATCTGCTTCTTGCCACCGGTCGAGGGATGCGCGAGCTCGCAGGCGTCGATGGTGTCGTTCTCAATGCCGATTCGGATGCCGAAACGGTGTCCAGGGAGAATGCGGCCTGGTGCGGCCTCTGGGTCGATTCTGGCAACGATCGTCCGGCCGCGCCTCGCTTCGACTGCGATTTCCTATTGGTTCGGCAGGCCGTCGCTCTTGACGCACGGGACGAAGAGCAGCCCACGATGCCCGCGTATTTTCGTGCCGCGAGCCAGATCCGGACTGCGGCCGGCTTGGTGCTGCCCGGCGGACAGGGATTCTGGGTCGACCTTCGAAAGCAGGCTGAGAAGATTGGCTAGCGGCGGCCGCGCCCGCCCCAGCGGTAACCTAGTCGGCGCCCCAAATCGCAGATTCAGACGTGGCCGGAACCATGGTCGCTACTGGGCGAAATCACTTGGGGCGGGTATTCCATCAGCAGCGGTCTCGTTCAGAGTGTCACCCGCGATCGCGTAGCGACCGCTTGCCCAGTCACCCAGATCGATCGACCGGCAGCGTTCGCCGCAAAAGGGTCGCCACCGGCTGGATTGGGTCCAGGGTACCTCCGTGCGGCAGATCGGACAGGCAACGGACCGCACAGTCGTCAAAGCGCGCACAAGGTCAGGTCGAAAGCAACGTCACGATCGACCGGGCGTGGCTTCAGATCGCGGTCAGAGGCGGTGAAGCGGATCCACAGCATGTAGCGATTGGCGCTGATCTCAGGGATCGCTCCGGCGTCCCTGGTCACGCGCACCTGCAGCAGTGCGTGGCTCCGACCCTGCAGAGTCTGCTGGAAGGAGCCTTGCGCCGCCACCTGGTGCACCTGGTGGCCGCTTTCACGCAGCAGACGCAGAACGATGCGGAGCGCAAGACTGAACTTGCCCAACGGCTGCGCCCATGCCTGCAAGTCGCGGCGCCGGCTGTCGGCGTCGTGCATCAGCCAGGCATGATATGAGGGGAGGTCGAACTCGCAGGTTCCGCCGGGAATGCCGGCGCGACTGCGAATACTTGTAAGCCATTCGTTATCGCGCAGGTGCTGGCCGGCCTTGCCTGGCGCGGCGTTCAGCGATTGTTGCGACTGTTCGATATCGGCGAGCACGCTGGCCAGCGTGTCCTGCGCGACCTGAGGATTGTTGCGCAACCCTTGGAGCGTCTGCCGCTGGCGCTCCAGCTCTTGCAGCAGGTCCCCCTTCAAGTCGGTTCGCGACGTGACCTCGAGGATTTCGAATAGCGCCATCAGCGCGGTGTGATGGCAGTGCGGATGCGCTTGCTCGATGAAATAGCCAAGCTTGTCGAACAGATCCTCCAAGCGCAGCAGCGATCGCACACGCTCGGTGAACGGATACTCGTAAAGAATCGCGTCAGCTTGGTCACTGCCCATGCTTGAACATATCACAGGCGATGACCGGCTTCGCTCGCGTAGTCGCAGTAACGCCGATGCAATCTGCGGACGCGCGGCACCAGTTCTTCCAGCGGGCCCTCGTTGACCAGCACGTCATCGGCCGCATCGAGTCGCTCTGAGCGCGATGCCTGCTGCGCGATGATCTCGCGCACCATCGTCTCATCGAGGCGGCTGCGCGCGCGCACGCGGGCCAGCTGCGTCGACTCGGGGCAATCGATGACCAGCAGCCGATCGATGCGGTTGTGCCAACTTCCGCTTTCGACGAGTAGCGGCACGACGAAGATCACGTACGGCGAGCGTTTCAGCGCATTGACCGCGTCGAGCCGAGCCCGCTCGCTGATGCGAGGGTGCAGAATCGATTCGAGCCGTGACTTGGCGGCCGCGTCGTTAAAGACGAGTTCGCGCATGCGCGGGCGATCCAATGCGCCGTCGGCTCCGATGTACACGGCGCCGAACGCCCGGCGGATCGCGTCGATCGCAGCGCCGCCTGAGGCCGTCAAGGCATGGGCAATGGCGTCCGTGTCGACAATCGCCGCACCGAGTTCGGCGAACAGGTCGGCGACCGACGTCTTGCCGCTGCCGATACCGCCGGTCAGACCGACCGCGAATCCGTCCAGATCAGAACGGGACGAAGCGCCGCGCGATGTCCTCGCCATAGATGAGCGCAATAAAACCCGCGGCGGCCAGATACGGCCCGAACGGAATCGGTATGTCGCGTCCGCGCCGCGCCAGGATCAGCAGAACGATACCGATAAGCGCGCCGACAACCGAGGACAGCAACACGATCGGCAGCAGCATCTTCCAGCCGAACCACGCGCCGAGCGCCGCGAGCAACTTGAAGTCGCCGTAGCCCATGCCCTCCTTGCCGGTAGCGAGTTTGAACAGCCAGTAGATCGACCAAAGGATGAGATAGCCGGCCGCGGCGCCAATCACCGCCTCGGCGAGAGGTACGAAGGTGCCATGAAGGTTCAGCAGCAGCCCGGCCCACAGAAGCGGCAGCGTCAGGCTGTCAGGAAGCAAGGTCGTGTCGGCATCGATGAACGTGAGCGCGATCAGGACGAAAGTGAAAGCCAGCGCGGCCAGTCCGGCCACGCCGAAGCCGAAACGCCAGGCGACCCAGACCGACAAGAATGCCGTCAGCGCCTCGACGACCGGGTAGCGCAAGGAAATCGCCACGCCGCAGTGTGCGCACTTGCGGCCGCTGACGAAGTACGACAGCAGCGGCAGATTGTCGCGGATCCGCAGCGGTGTCTTGCAGGCCGGACAATGCGAACCGGGCATCAGAAGATTGAATTG
>JBFINI010000233.1:0-5593 GCA_041611275.1 Burkholderiaceae bacterium | reverse complement strand
GCGCGCCGATGCAGCCCTCGACCGGCGGCGCGGGCGCAACGGCGCGCTTGGCGCCGACGGCCGGCAACAACGTGGCGGGAAGCGTGCGCTTCCAGCAGGTGGCCGGCAGGGTGGTGGTGAGCGCCGAGATCAGCGGGCTGAAGCCGAATGCCGAGCACGGCTTCCATGTGCACGAGAAGGGCGATTGCTCGGTCCCCGATGCGACGAGCGCGGGTGGTCATTTCAATCCCGGCGGCAAGCTGCACGCCCATTACGGCCAGGCCGAGCGCCACGGTGGCGACATGCCGAATCTGAAGGCCGACGCCGCCGGCAACGCGAAATACCGCTGGGAAAGCGACCTGCTGACCGTTGGCAGCGGGCCGGCCAACGTGATTGGCCGCGGTGTCGTGATCCACCGCGACCCTGACGATTACAGCAGCCAGCCGGCTGGCAACTCGGGCCCGCGGCTGAGTTGCGGGGTCATCACGGCGAAATAACGGCGCGCGGCGGCGAACTGGCACCGCCACCGCGCGGGCTCGAAGCAACCGCGAGTGCGCGGTCAGGCGGCGGGAGCGCCGGGCTGTACCTGCGCCTCGCGCGGCGGGTACATCTGAATCCAGGCGCGGCGGTACTGCTCGCCGGTGCCGATCCAGGCAATCGTGCCCAACGCCAGCGCCGCGGTGTAGATCGTCGCGACGCGCTCGGCCAGCTGTTCATCACAGCGGATACGCACCGCGGCGAGCAGGTGCACGTGGCCGTCAACATAGCGGCGGTCAAGCACGCGCATGCCCTTGCCGTACGGCAACAGGCATTCGGGAAAGCCGGCGGCGCCGCGACCGCTGTCGATGCACCGCTGGCGGCTGTCCTCGAACCACACAAACAGCTCGGTCGGCGCCGGCGCCTTGTAAGGCGGGAGGTCATGCGGTGCGGTCGCATCCGGCGTGTCCGGCGCGGGGCCGAACAGCGGCTGACGTTCTTCCGGCATCGAGCCGGCCAGCAGACTGGGTAGATAGCGGGGGCGGGACATGTGCACGAACCCACAACGGTGGCGCGGCGGGCGTGCCGCGGGTTGCCAAGGAGATCGGCCGCACAGTGCCGCGTCTTGAGCCCGCGATCGAATTGGCGGGTGATGGCAGCGCAATTCGCGGATTCGGCCGTCGTGCATGGCGCACCGCCCGGCCTAAAGTGGCCTTTCCTCGTGCCGATATTCAACGAATCAGCCTTCTTGCGCGTCCGGACAATGGCGTCGATCGAGCGGATGACCCGCCGGCCGCGTTCCGACCGCAAGCAGGTGCGGGTGGACGTGCCGCGGTTGGCCGCGCTGAACGACCGCGCCGATGGCTGAGAACAAGGACACAGGGCAGGAACGCAACTTACCGCCGAGTGCAAAGCGGCTCGCCGACGCGCGCAAGGAAGGTCAGGTGGCGCGCTCGCGCGACCTGGCGCATCTGCTGGTCCTCGGCGTCGGTGCAGGACTGCTGATCGGTCTGGCCTCGCCGCTCGCCAGTGCCGGCATGCACCTGATTTCGAATGGGCTGACCTTCGATGCGCAAGCGGTGACCGAGCCGTCGAAGATGGCCGCTCGGTTATCAGAGCTGGCGGCCGCCGGCCTGCTGGCATTGGCGCCGATCTTCATCGCCATGGCATTGGCCGCGGTGGCGGCGCCGCTGACGGTCGGTGGCTGGCTATTCGTGCCGTCGCAAGTAACACCGAAACTCAACCGGCTCAGCCCCCTGTCCGGTTTCAAGCGCATGTTTTCCCTGCGCGCGCTGGTCGAACTGTTCAAGGTGATGCTGCTGGCCGGCCTGCTCGGCGTGGTTGGCTTCGCCTACATCGCGTATCAGGTCGATGCGCTGGCCGGACTGGCGCACGAAAGCCTGCCGGTGAGTCTGGCGCACTTCGGCACGCTGCTGGCCGTTGCGCTCGGCCTGCTGGTTGCGGTGCTGGCGGTCTCGGCGCTGATCGACGTGCCATTCCAGCTGTTCGAGCATCACAAGAAGCTGAAGATGACGCTCGAAGAGGTCAAGCGCGAGTCGAAGGAGACCGAGGGCGATCCGCACCTGAAGGCGCGCATCCGCCGCCTGCAGCTCGAAGCGGCGCGCAAGCGGATGATGGCCGCCGTGCCGACCGCCGACGTGGTGGTGACCAACCCGACGCACTATGCGGTGGCGCTGAAGTATGCCGACGGCCGCAGCCGCGCGCCGGTCGTCATCGCCAAGGGCGCCGATGCGGTGGCCGAGCGCATCCGCGACATCGCCCGCAGCCACGGCGTGCCGCGGCTGGAGGCACCGCCACTGGCCCGCGCGCTGTACCGGCACGTCGAAATCGGCGACGAGATTCCCGCTGCGCTGTACACGGCGGTGGCGCAGGTGCTCGCCTACGTCTTCCAGCTGAAGGCGTTCGCCGCCGGCCGTGCACCACGGCCGGTCGAGCCGAGCGGCATCGAAGTACCCGAGGGGATGGACCCCGCGGCCACGAATCCCTGATCACTGATCACCGATGAATTCTCTGGCCGCCGTCTTCGACCATCCGCTGCTGCGCGCCGTGCCCTGGCGCTCGCTGGCGGTGCCGCTGCTGGTGTTCCTAGTGATGGTGATGCTGATCCTGCCGCTGCCGCCGCTGCTGCTCGATCTGCTGTTCACCTTCAATATCGCGCTGGCGCTGGTCGTGCTGATGACCGCCGTGTATACGAAGAAGGCGCTCGATTTCGCTGCCTTTCCGACGGTGCTGCTGCTGACCACGCTGATGAGGCTGTCGCTGAACGTCGCCTCGACGCGCGCGGTGCTGATGAACGGCCACACCGGACCCGATGCCGCGGGCAAGGTGATCGAGGCCTTCGGCCAGTTCGTCATCGGCGGCAACTTCGCCGTCGGCCTGATCGTGTTCGCGATCCTGGTGGTGATCAACTTCGTGGTGGTGACCAAGGGCGCCGGCCGCATCGCCGAAGTCGCCGCGCGCTTCACGCTCGATGCGATGCCGGGCAAGCAGATGGCGATCGATGCGGATCTGAACTCCGGCACCATCGACGACAAGGAAGCGCGCCGCCGCCGCGCCGAGGTCGGGCTGGAAGCGGATTTCTACGGCGCGATGGACGGCGCCAGCAAGTTCGTTCGCGGCGATGCGGTCGCCGGCATTTTGATCCTGATCATCAACGTGATCGGCGGCATCATCATCGGCACGCTGTCGCACGACATGGCGCTGGCCGATGCCGCCAACAACTACGTGCTGTTGTCGATCGGCGACGGCCTGGTGGCGACGATCCCGGCGCTGGTGATTTCGATCGCCGCCGGCCTGATCGTCTCGCGCGTCGGCAAGGAGGACCTCGACATCGGCGGCCAGATGCTGGGGCAGATGCTGTCGATGCCGCGCGCGCTCGGCATCACGGCGGCGATCATGGCCACGCTCGGCGTGATCCCCGGCATGCCGTGGCATGTATTCCTGCTGCTGGCGGCCGCCGCCGGCTACGCGGCCTGGAAACTGCACCAGCGCGATCTGAAGGCTGCTGCGGCGGCCACGGCGACCCAGGCCGAGCAGGCGCAGCCGCAGCCGAACGAGGCCAGCTGGGACGATATCGTGCCGGTCGACGTGCTGGCGCTCGAGGTCGGTTACCGGCTGATTCCGCTGGTCGACAAGAGTGTGGACGGCGAACTGCTCAATCGCATCAAGGCGATTCGCCGCAAGTTCGCGCAGGATGTCGGCTTCCTGCCGCCGCCGGTGCACATCCGCGACAACCTCGAACTGAAGCCGTCCGGCTACCGCGTGCTGCTCAAGGGCGTGGTGGTTGGCGAAGGTGAAGGCTTCAACGGCATGCTGCTGGCGATCAACCCGGGCGGCGTCACGCAGACGGTGCCCGGCACGCCGGCGAAGGACCCGGCGTTCGGCCTGCCGGCGGTGTGGATCGAGCCACGCACGCGCGAATCGGCGCAGGTGCTCGGCTACACCGTGGTCGATTGCGCCACGGTGGTTGCCACCCACATCAACCATCTGCTGCTGACCCATGCCGGCCAGCTGCTCGGCCGGCAGGAACTGGCTTCGCTGCTTGATCACATCGGCAAATACGCCGGCAAGCTGATCGACGACGTGGTGCCGAAGCTCATCCCGATGGCCACGCTGCAGAAGGTACTGGCCAACCTGCTTGACGAGGGCGTGCACATCCGCGACATGCGCACGATCGTCGAAACGCTGGCCGATGTCGGGGCCCGCTCGACCGACCCGGTCGAGCTCACTGCGCATGTGCGCGCGGCGTTGCGCGCATCGATCGCGCAGTCGCTGTTCGGCAACGCGCAGGAACTGTCGGTGGTCGCGCTCGACCCCGATCTCGAAAAAGTGCTGCTGCAGTCGCTCACCGCCAGCGGCGATACGGCGATCGAGCCCGGGCTGGTCGACCTGCTGCAGCGGGGCGCTGCCGCCGCCGCCCAGCGGCAGGAAGACATGGGCCTGGCCGCGGCACTGCTGGTGCCTGACCGGTTGCGACTGCCGCTGGCCCGTCTGCTCAAACGGGCGGCGCCGCGACTGCGCCTGATCGGCCACGCCGAAGTGCCCGATACCAGCACGATCCGTGTCGCCACCGTCCTTGGCGGCGCGCAATGAACCACAACGTGAATGAACCCGATCTCTGTCAGGGGTGAACGATGAGCATCAAGCGTTTTGTGGCGCCGAACGGGCGCGAGGCCTTAGCCCAGGTACGGCGCGAACTTGGCGAAGACGCACTGGTGCTGTCGACGCGCAAACTCAGCGGTGGCCACACGGAAGTGCTGGCGGTCGGTGGCGATGAGATGCACACGCTGATCGAGAACGCCAGTGGGCCGTGCGAGCCGGCGACTCATGTCGCGCCAGCGATAAGCGCGAAAGCGAAAGCGAAAGCGAAAGCGGCAAGCGCCGGCGTTCACGCGCCGGCAAGCGGCGTGCGAACGGAAAGCTTCGAGCAATTCCTGCAGCGCCAAGCCAGGCTGCAGGCGCAGCGTGGGCCAGCGACGGCGCCGACCGTGGCGGCCGCCGCCAGCAGCGGCGCCAGTGACGAACCAGTGGCCAAGAACCCGGGCGACCGTGCGCACAGCGGCGAGTCACCGGTGCAGCCGCCGACGGCCGCTGGCCAACGTGCCGGATCACTGGCCGTTGCCTCGGATGCACGACCGGTCGCGCCGATCGCCGGACCGTCGGTGCCGACGGCGACTCGCCGCGAGGCGGTGGCGCCCGAAGCATCGCCGGCACCGCTGAACGCGGTGGCCGATGCGCGACTGCTGGCCGAGCTGCAATCGATGCGCGCCTTGCTGCTCGAACAGATGGCCACGGTGAGCACGGCGAACGCGGCAGCCGACCTGCAACGCCGCAATCCAATGCAGGTGCGCGCGATGACGCGACTACTGATGGCTGGATTCTCGGCCTATGTAGCGCGGCACATCGCCGAGCGGGCGCCGGCAGCGTCCACGCCGGAGCGCATCGATCGCTGGCTGGCCAAAGTACTGATGCTGAACGTGCGCTGTGTGGATGCCGACAGCGACTGGCTGAATCGCGGCGGTGTGTTTGCCCTGGTCGGGCCGACCGGAGTGGGTAAGACCACCACGGTGGCCAAGCTCGCCGCGCGCTTTGCGGTCCGCCACGGCGCGCAGTCGCT
>JBFINI010000232.1:0-5598 GCA_041611275.1 Burkholderiaceae bacterium | reverse complement strand
GTGCAGGTCTTCACGGCCGGTCGGCGAACACGCGCACGCGGTCGCCGCGCAACGCGAAATCGATCTGGGCACCGGGCTGCACCTTCAGCTCTATCGCCTGATTCAAGGAGAAGTAGACGATCAGCGGCTGCCCGTCGAAGCCCTCGATATCGATATTGGCCAGACAATAGGTGCCGAGGAAATCGAGTTGCTGCACGGTGCCGCGCACCGCATTCTCGCGGCCGGCGATCGGACCGGCATCGGCCAGCACACGATCTTCAGGCCGCAGGTACAACCGCACCTGACTGCCAGCCGCGATGCCGTTGGCGCGTGTGACCAGATCGACCCGGCCCACCCGATAGCGGCCATTGCCGAGGCATGAGGCGTTCAGCACGTTGACCTTGCCGAGGAAATCGGCGACGAAAGGCGTGGCCGGCTCCTCGTAGACCTGCATCGGCGTGCCGATCTGCTCGATCACGCCGTGGTTCATCACCACTACGCGATCGGCCATCGACAACGCTTCTTCCTGATCGTGCGTGACCATGATCGTGGTGACGCCGAGCCGGCGCTGCAACTGGCGGATCTCGCCGCGCAGCCGCTCGCGTTCCTTGGCGTCCAGGGCCGACAGTGGTTCGTCGAGCAATAGCAGACTGGGCGAGGTGGCCAGCGCACGGGCCAGCGCGATGCGCTGCTGTTGCCCGCCGGACAGCTGGCTCGGATACTTGCGCCCGGAATCCGGCAGACCGACCAGCGTCAGCAGTTCATCGACCCGCGCCGCGATCTCCGCCCGCGCACGGCGCCGGTTGACCAGTCCGTAGGCGACGTTGTCGCGGATGCTGAGGTTGGGAAACAGCGCGTACGACTGGAAGACGATGCCGTAGTCGCGCGCCGAGGGCGGCGCCTGCGAAACGTCGCGGCCATCCTGGATCACCCGGCCCGAGCTCTGCTGCTCGAGGCCAGCGATCACTCGCAACAGCGTCGTCTTACCGCAGCCCGACGGGCCGAGGAAACAGACCAGTTCACCCGAGGCAACCGACAGGTCGACGGCACGCAGCGCGACGAAGTTGCCGAAGTTCTTGTGAATGCCTTCGAGCCGCAAGGCCGCGGCGCGTTTGGACTCATTCATCGTGCAGTCAACGACATCGGCCGCGCCATTGGCCGCGAATGCGGCAATCCACTACTCACGATCCTCGGCGCAGTGCAGCGTCAAGGCAATCGGGAACGCGGCCCCGCGCCGACAGGGGCAGCGTCCCGCTGCAGCGTCTACTTCTTCGCTGCTTTGCCTTCGTAACGCTTGGTCCACTCGGCCAGGATGCGCTCGCGATTCTTTGCCGCCCAGGCGAAGTCGTTCTTGGCCAGCCGGTTGGCGTAGTCCGCCGGCACGTTCGGCAGCGGCTTATTCAGCGACGGCACGGCAACGATCGCGAAATTGTTCGCGTACAGCCCCATCGCCTCGTCGGAGATCGCCCAGTCGAGCAGCTTCTTGGCCGCATCGAGGTTCTTCGTGCCCTTGTGAATGCCGATCGCCTCCAGATCCCAGCCCAGCCCTTCCTTCGGGAACACCAATTCGATCGGCTTGCCCTGCGCCTTCTCCCGGTTGGCGCGGTATTCGAACGAGATGCCGACCACGTATTCGCCGTTGGCGGCGGCGGCACAAGGGCGCGAACCCGAATGCATGTACTGGGCAATGTTCTGGTGCAGACCGTCCATGTACTTCCAGCCCTCGGCCTCGCCCCACATCTGCAGCCAGGCCGAGACATCGAAGAAGCCGGTGCCGCTCGATGCCGGGTGCGGCATCACGATCTGCTCTTTGTAGACGGGCTTGAGCAGATCCCGCCAAGTTTCGGGCTTGGGAATGTTGCGTTTGCCCGCTTCGACCGTATTGAAACAGATCGTTGCACCCCAGACGTCCATGCCGACCCACGCCGGCGGATTCCTCGGATCGCGGTACTGGGCGCTGATGCGGGCCAGCCCGGCCGGTGCATACGGCTCGAGCATGCCCTCTTCGGAAAGGATCGCCAGGCTGGTGGCCGCCAGGCCCATCACCACGTCAGCCTTCGGATTGGACTTCTCTGCCAGCAGCTTGGCAGTGACGATGCCGGTGGAATCGCGCACCCAGACGATCTCGATCGCCGGGTTCGCCTTTTCGAAAGCGGTCTGGTAGGCCTTCAACTGGTCCGTTTCCAGCGCGGTGTAGACCGTCAACTGCGTCTTTTGTGCGGTGACTGGCCCGGCAACAAGCGCGAGGCAAAAGGCCGCGGCCAACGCCGTGGCGATACGTCGATTCAACATGCGAACCTCCTCCGTGGATGAACACCGCGCAGCCGCGGCGACGAACTGACGGCGGGCATTTCTCGACCCGCAATCCAACAGCCGATGATTCCCTGCGCCAGTGACGACGGCGTGACCCCGTAGCCGGCGGGGCGCAGCGCCGGCCCGACTTCAGGTGACCGTGCCTCCTTGAGCGCAGGCAGTCTAGGGAGCAATCTCGCGGAAGGTCAATTGTTTCTTGCAGATTGTCGACAATATGTCGGGGCCGCCCTAGACTTTCGGGCATGGCTTCCCGGACACCCCGTGCCGCGGCTGGTGCCGTCGTGCTGCCGCACCCCACCATTGCCCTGCTGCAAAGCGAATCTCTCGCCTCGGCGGCGCAGCAGGAAATCGAGCGCCTGATCCTGGCCGGCGAGTTGCCGCCAGGGGCAAAACTGACCGAGGCGATGCTGTCGGAGCGACTCGGCGTTTCGCGCGGTCCGATCCGTGAGGCGTTTCGCCGGCTCGAGGAAGCGGGCCTGGTGCGACAGGAAAAGAACCGCGGCGTGTTCGTGCGCGACATTCCGCTCGATGAAGCCGCGGAGATCTTCGATCTGCGCGCGGCGATGGACGAGTTGGCCGGCCGGCGGCTGGCCCAACGGATCACGCCGGAGCAGTCGCGCGAGCTGCGCGGCATTGTCGAGCGGATGGAGCAGGCGGCGCGCACCGACGACGCCGACGCTTATCACCTGCTGAACCTCGAGTTTCACGATCGGCTGGTCGAGTTCGCCGGCAACCGCAAGATGGCTTCGATCTATCGCAAGCTGGTCAAGGAACTGGCCCTGGCACGCTGGCGCAATCTCAGCGAGAAACAGGCGCTGCCGCACTCGGCGGCCGAGCACCGGCAGATTCTCAAAGCGATCGGCTCCGGCGATCCGGACGCCGCTGGCCGAGTTCTTTTCGAACACGCCGAACAAAGCAAGCAGCGCATGCTGCGCCACGAGACACCGGCTGCGCCCTTGCGCGCGCGGGCCGGACGCAAGGAACGCTGATGTTGAGAGTCAACGGACGCAGCTACGCGGCGCCGAAGCAGCCCACCGTCGTGATCTGCGTCGACGGCTGCGAGCCGGATTACATCGCGCAGGCGGTGGCCGCGGGCCAGATGCCGACGATGAAAGGCTGGCTGCACGAAGGCACGGCGTTGATTGCCGACTGCGTGGTGCCGAGCTTCACCAACCCCAACAATCTGTCGATCGTCACTGGCGCGCCGCCGTCGGTGCACGGCATCTGTGGCAACTACCTGTTCGATACGGCGAGCGGCACCGAAGTGATGATGAACGACCCGAAATGGCTGCGCGCGCCGACGATCCTCGCTGCGCTGGCGCACGCCGGCGCGCGGGTGGCGGTGGTCACCGCCAAGGACAAGCTGCGCCGGCTGCTGGGCCACGGCATGCGCGGGATCTGTTTCTCGTCGGAAAAGGCCGACCAGGTCAACGAGCCCGAACACGGCATCGACGACGTGCTGACCATGGTGGGGATGCCGGTGCCCGATGTGTACAGCGCGGAGTTGTCGGAGTTCGTCTTCGCCGCCGGGGTAAAGCTGCTGACGACCCGGCGGCCGGACGTGCTTTACCTGTCAACCACCGACTATGTCCAGCACAAGCACGCGCCGGGCGACGCCGAGGCCAACCGCTTCTACGCGATGTTCGACCGCTATCTCGCTGCGCTGGATGCCGCTGGCGCCGTGATCACCGTGACCGCCGACCATGGCATGAACGCCAAAGTGAAGCTTGATGCGTCGCCGAACGTCATCTACCTGCAGGACCTGCTCGACGGCTGGATTGGCGCCGAGCGCGCCCGCGTGATCCTGCCGATCACCGACCCCTATGTCGTGCACCATGGCGCGCTCGGTTCGTTTGCCACCGTGTACTTGCCGGCCGACGCGGTGGCCGATGTCCTGTCGCGAATCGAGGCACTGCCCGGTGTCGAACTGGTGCTCGCGCGCGCCGAGGCGGCGGCCCGCTTCGAACTGCCAGCCGACCGGATCGGCGATCTGGCGGTCGTCTCCGATCGCAATGTGGTGCTGGGCACCAGCGCCGCCAGGCACGATCTGTCGCAACTCGAGCTGCCGCTGCGTTCACACGGCGGCATCTCCGAGCAGCGCGTCCCGCTGGTGCTCAACCGCCGCATCGATGGACTCGACAGCCGCCGCCGCTGGCGTAACTTTGACGCGTTCGACCTCGCACTGAATTACGCGCAGTAACGCCATGGCGATCGTTCACCTCGGCCAGGAACCGCTACGCATTGCGGGCGCGAAGATCGCGACCAAGCGCGAGTCGGCCGTCCACTATCCGTACACGGGCGAAATTGTCGGCACGGTATCGATGGCCAGCATCGACGATGTTCGCCGCGCCATCACCGCTGCCAGGGCATTCAAGCCGACGCTGACACGTCACGATCGTTACCGGATCCTGATGAAGGCGGGCGAGATCATCGTCCGGCGGCGCGACGAGATTGCGCGGCTGATCACGATGGAATCGGGCTTGTGCCTGAAGGACACGCTCTATGAGGTCGGCCGGGCCAGCGACGTGCTGCTGTTTGCCGCCCAGCAGGCGCTGGTCGACGACGGGCAGATCTTTTCCTGCGACCTGACCGCGCACGGCAAGAGCCGCAAGGTCTATACGCTGCGCGAACCGCTGCGCGGCGTCATCACGGCGATCACCCCCTTCAATCACCCGCTGAACCAGGTGATCCACAAGGTCGCCCCCGCGGTGGCGACCAATAACCGGATCGTGCTCAAGCCGAGTGAGAAGACGCCGCTGGCCGCCTTCGTGCTGGCCGACGTGCTGTACGAAGCCGGCCTGCCGCCGCCGATGCTCTCGGTACTGACCGGAGACCCGCGCGAGATCGCCGATGAACTGCTGACCCACGCCGATGTCGACCTGGTGACTTTCACCGGCGGCGTGGCCATTGGCAAGACCATCGCCGCCAAAGCGACGTATAAGCGCCAGGTGCTCGAGCTCGGCGGCAACGACCCGATCATCGTGATGGACGACGCCGATCTCGACGAGGCCGCACTGCTCGCCGCCAGCGGCTCGTACAAGAACTCCGGCCAGCGCTGCACGGCCGTCAAGCGGATCCTGGTGCACGCGCGCGTCGCCGACGGTTTCATCGAGCGGCTGCTGGCGGCGACCGCCAAGGTTAGATACGGCGACCCGCTCGATCCGGCCACCGACATGGGCACGGTCATCGACGAAGCCGCGGCCACCGAGTTCGAGTCGCGCGTCAATGAAGCGGTTGCGCAGGGCGCGCGGCTGCTCGCCGGTAATGTACGCCGCGGTGCCCTGTATTCGCCGACGGTGCTCGATC
>JBFINI010000231.1:0-5618 GCA_041611275.1 Burkholderiaceae bacterium | reverse complement strand
GCCGCGGTGGCCACCGACGAGCCTGAGGTGGCGGCGAACAGCGCGCAGCAGCCGATGTTGGTGTGCAGTAGTCCGCCAGGCAGTCCGCTCAGCCAGGCCGACAGCGCCAGGTACATGCGGTCGGCGATGCCGCTGCGTAGCAGCAGTTCGCCGAGCAGCACGAACATCGGAATCGCGGTGAGCAGGTAGTCATTGCCCACGCCCCAGATCACCGTGGCCATCGAATTGAGAAACGGCATGCCGTAGGCGATCGCGCCGCCGCCGACGCCGACCAGAAGCATCGACACGGCGATCGGAATGCCGATCAGCATCATGCCGATCATCAGCACAAAGGCGAGGATCGTCGCGGTGACCAGCGTCATCGCGGCAGTCCCTTGCCTGCCTGCCGTCTCTTGACGCTGTCGAGTTCCTCCTTCAGCTCTTCCTTGGCGCTCTTGGCGTGGAACTCCTCGTTCAGCGCGTCGATGCGGCGGGTAACGAGCAGCCAGGTGGCGCGCAGCGCAAACCCCACCCCGATCAGCATGAACAGCACCAGCCCCGCGTACCAAAGGCTCTGCGGGTAGATCAGCGGCGTGGCCCACGGTGTCTGCGCGGTGCTGCGGTATTCGAGGCTTTCCATCAGCACGCGCCAGGAGACGATCACGAACAGCGTGGCGAGCCCGGCCAGCAGCACGATCGACAGCCAGTTCAGGAACGCCTTCAGCCCGCGCGGAAAGTGCTCGTGGAACACGTCGACGCGGATGTGGTTGCGGCCGGCTACCGCCAGCGCAAAGGCGATCGTCGAGCCGATCGCCAGCGAATAGCCGCCGAGTTCGTCGGCGCCCTGCAGCGAGAAGTTGAAAATCTTTCGTACCAGCGTCTCGACGGTGACGACGATGGCGAGCACGACAAAGATGGCGCCGAATACGGTCGCCAGGATGTCCTCGATTCGGCGCATGTGTTCCTCTTCCGCGCAGGGCCGCGCGGAGCGCATGCCCCGCGCGGTTTCTTGTTGCTTGTTACTTCATGCCGACGATCGGGCCGACCGCCTTCTTCCACGACGCCGAGCAGCCGGGGTTCGACTTGTCGCAGACCTCGGCCCAGGCCGGATAGGAGATCTCGCGCACCGCCTTCTTGACGATATCCAGGTCGCCCGGCGTCACCGGCACGTTGACCAGCTTGAACTTCTTGCCGGTGTTGCAAGGGTCCTTGCCGACGTTGCAGTTGGACGCGTCGAGGAACAGCTCTTCCGAGTACTTCCAGATGTCGGCGAGCAGTTCGTCGAATGCGGCCTGCAGTTTCTTCTGCTGGTCAGGCTTCAGCTTGTTCCACGCCGACAGCGTGATGCCGTAGCCGTTCAGGGCGATCTGCATGCCGATCGGCAGATAGTGCGTCGTCACCTCGGGCCAGCCCGCCGAGTTGGCCGAACTCGGACCGGTGATCGCGCAGTCGACCACGCCGAGCGACAGGCTCTGGTGTGTCTCGGCGAAGGCGATCGGCACCGGCGTGCCGCCGAGCGATTCGACGAACTTGGCCAGGTTCTGGTCATACACGCGCACCTTCAGGCCCTTGACGTCGCCGAGCTTGGTGATCGGCGGCTTGCAGAACAGCACCTGCGGCCCGAATGGCCAGATGCCAAGCAGCTTGACGCCGAACTGCTTCTGCAGGCGCTGGTCGAGAATCGGCGCGAACGCGTCGGCCACCTTCTTGCCGGTGGCGTAGTCGGGATTTAGTCCGACCAGGTCCAGCCCGAGGATGGTCGGCTCGTCGCGCGAGTTCTGCGACATGCGCAGCGAAGCCATTTCGAACAACCCGGCCTTCATCACGCGCAACTGCTCGGTGTCCTTGATGCCGAGCGTGTCGACCGGCTTGTACTCGACCTCGATCGGCAGCCCCGTCTTGGCGGCCAGCGACTCGAAGAACGGCTGCTCCTTGTTCTTCTGGATCAGCCCGGTGGCCAGCGGCTGGCCGATCACCTTCAGCTTGAGCTTTTCCTGCGCCCACACGGATGTGGTCAGGGCCGCCAATGCGACGACGGTTGCTGCGAACTTCAGTTTCATGGATTACCTCCTGGCAAGTGCATTGCGTTGCGCGAAAAATGCTTGAGGCCATGCGGCCGGTGTGATGGTGCAGCTCATGTCGATGCGCCTATGTCATGTGTCGTCAAAGACCCAGCGCCGCGCGCCAGGTAGAGCTTTTCGTTCGTGGCCGCGCCGGTGCCGGCAGGCCGCATTTGATGAATTGACCGCGACCGGCTCGGCCCCGATAGCCATTGTCGTCCCACACGACTTCACCGCGCGACAAGGTAACCGCTGGCCATGCGGTCAGGCGCATGCTTTCGTACGGCGTGTAGTCGACGTTGTGGTGCAGCCGCTCATTGGTGAGCGTCACCTCGCGTTTGTCATCCCAGATCACCAGGTCGGCATCGGCGCCGATGGCAATCGTCCCCTTGCGCGGGTACAGGCCATACATCCGCGCCGCGTTGGTCGCGGTCAGCGCGACGAACTGCCGCAGGTCGATGCGGCCCTTGTTGACGCCCTCGGAAAATAGCAATGGCAGCCGCGTCTCAAGGCCCGGGATGCCGTTCGGGATGTACGGGAACGGGGGCTCCTCGCCGCCAAGCTGCTTGCCCTGCGGATCAGCGTAACGGAACGGCGCGTGGTCCGAGGAAAAAACGTGGAAGGTGCCGTTGACCAGCCCGTCCCAGACCTTCTGCTGATTGGCGGCGTCGCGCGGCGGCGGGCTGCAGACGCACTTGGCGCCGTGAAAGCCGTCGACATCGAGGTGATCGGCGGTCAGGAACAGATACTGCGGACAGGTTTCGGCGTAGATTGACAGGCCGCGGCCCTGCGCCCAGCGGATCTGCTCGATCGCCTCGCCACTCGATACGTGCACGATCAGGATCGGCACGTCAAGCAGTTCGGCGAAGGTGATCGCCCGGTGCGTGGCTTCGCGCTCGACCGGTGCTGGCCGCGAAGCGGCGTGATACTTCGGCGCCGTGCGGCCCGATTCGACCAGCCGCTGCGACAACCAGGCGATGCAGTCGGCGTTTTCCGCATGCACCATCACCATCGCGCCGTTGCCGCGCGCAACCTCGAGCACGTCGAGGATTTCGCGGTCCGACAGCTTCAGGTCGTCGTAGGTCATGTAGATCTTGAACGACGTATAGCCGTCGCCGATCAGCTTCGGCAATTCGTCGCGCAACACCGCGGGTGTCGGATCGCTGACGATCATGTGAAAGGCGAAATCGATGCAGGCCTTGCCTTGGGCGCGGCGGTGGTAATCCTCGACGGCGGCAACCAGCGACTGGCCCTTGGCCTGCGCCGCGAACGGGATCACGGTGGTGGTGCCGCCGCAGGCGGCCGAGCGCGTGCCGGACTCGAAATCGTCGGCCATCTTCATCGGCGGCGGCATCGGCTGGTCGAGATGGCAATGCGCATCGATGCCGCCGGGCAGCACGTAGCGGCCGGCTGCGTCGATCTCGTCGCCTGCGTGCGGCAACCGTGTGCCGAGCGCGACGATGCGCCCGCCGCTAATGCCGATGTCGCAGTGCTGGATATCTCCCGCGGTCGCGGCCATGGCGTTGCGGATGACGAGGTCGAGTTCGTTAATCATTGCCTCGCCTAGTTGACCTCGCTGAACAGTCGTCCCCAGCCGCGAACTCGTTTGACGTCTACGGCTGTGAGCTTCAGCGCCTTCCAGACGACGGTGGCGATCGAGTCGTAGACGGGGATGCCCAGTTCACGCTCGAGTTCTTCGACCAGCGGCGCGCCGCGCAGGTTGGTGCACAGTATGGTGATCGCTTGCGGCTTTGCGGCAGCAACGGTGCGCACCATCGCGCTTAACTGCTCGGCGCCCACTTCGGAGAACGAAAAGTTATCCTGGATGCCGAGGTGCTGTTCGGCGACACACACGTAACCTGCCTGGCGGTAGTTGTTGACGATGGCTTGCTGCACATCGTCCCGGTACGGTGTGACCAGCCCGAATTGCGTCACGCCGGTGGCGCGAAAGATCTCGTTTAGTGCCAGCACCGACGTGCAGGCGGCAATGCCGGTCGACTGCGTGATGCGCTCGCACAGCCGCTCGTCGGCCTCGAAGCCGAGCCAACTGGCCGAGGTTCCGTTCCAGCCTATGCAGTTGAGCTTCGCGTGCGCCAGCAGTTCGGCCGCGCGCAGAATCTCGCTGTCATCGAATTGGCTGAGCGCCTGTTTCGACAGCGCGATTTCGGTCACCTTGAAGCGGCCGAAATGGGCGCTGACTTCGGGCAGGCTGGCGATCATCTGCGAGGTCACCGGCTCGAGCGTGGTGTTCGACGATGGCGTCAGCATTCCAAGCAGCACGCGGCGGCTCATCGCGACAGACTTTCCATGGCGCCGACGTTTGGGGACGCTTGGCCGGTGCGCAGGCTCGGCGCGCGGCAAGGACTCATACAGGACTCCGGCAGCAGTGTTCTTGGAGAGGCGCCAGTCGTTTTTTTTGATAACAAACTGAAAACAAATTGGCGCCAAAACGCAACAGATTGTGTACAGTACAGAATCAGCCTGTCAAACAGAATCCGTACCGCAAATCGAGCCGAGGGGGTTTACCTAGATGAGCGTCGTCCGCCCGACCGTGAGCAAGCGGCCGCGCGCGAAACCTGCCATTGCAAAGGCTGCAAGAAAAAGGCCAGGCCCAGGCAGCGGTTCAATAGCGGCCAAAAAAACATTACGGCAGCGTACCCCTGCATTGATTAGTGGCTCGGTGACCGAAAGCGGTGCGCTCGGCGACGAGGCAATTTACGAGAAACTGCTGACTGCGATCTTCGAGCACCGTCTGCCGCCGGGAACAAAACTTGGCGAAGACCGGTTGGCCGGCATTTTCGGCGTCAACCGGGCGCGCATCCGCAGCGTGCTGCCGAGGCTGGCCCATGACGGCGTCGTGCGTCTGGAGCCGAACCGCGGCGCGTTCGTCGCGAGGCCTTCAGTGACCGAAGCGCGCGATGTGTTCGAGACGCGGCGCATTCTCGAGCCGGCGATCGTGCATAAACTGGCGCAGGACCGCGGCAGACGCAGCGATTTCGGGCCGCTGCGCCAGCATGTGGCAGCGGAAGCCAGGGCGCGCGCGGCAGGCGATATACGTAGCGTCGTGCGGCTCTCGGGCGAATTTCACATCCTGTTGGCGGAGCGCACTGGCAACGAGATGCTTGCCAAGACAATGCGCGAGCTCGCGTCGCTGACCTGCCTGATCATCGCGTTGTATGACAAGCCGACAGTACCTTCATGTCTGGGCGAAGAACACGGCCAGATCGTTGAGGCACTCGCCGCCGGCGACGGCGGCCGCGCCGCCCGCTTGATGACCGAGCACTTGAATCACGTCGAGCACAACCTCGACCTGACGCTGCCCGACGACGGTCCTGTGGATCTTGCCGCAGCGCTGCGCTGATCGGGATCGCTAGCGGACTCAGCGAGCCACCAAGTCGGTCTCATGCAGTGACGGGCGCCGCACCCCCGTGGCGCTTCGTGCACTTTCGCTGCACCGCAAAAGTGCAGATCGCGACCAAATGGCGCGTGCGCCGCATCGTGCAGGCGCTTTCTTCAGGTTCGCAGCACATGGCACGATCCTTGAATGCACTGTCCGTGGCGCACCGCGGGCAAGCGGGT
>JBFINI010000230.1:0-5641 GCA_041611275.1 Burkholderiaceae bacterium | reverse complement strand
TGAGCTGCTCCCGACGGCGACGCCGACTCGGCAGCCGTCCCGCCGGCGGGTTGGCCACTTTTCGGCCTGCGGCGGCGATCGGCGCAGAAGCTTGCCGACCTGATACGGTCCTGGGTTCTTGGCGGACGGCGCGTCCTTGAAATTGGCAGCGGCGTCCTGTGCGAGCGCGACTAGCCCGAAAAGCTGGCGGCATTCATCGGTATTTGCGCCTCGGCTCGGGCCGAAGTTCTGATCGCCGATCCCAAGTGTGGCGACCGAAGCGCGTTTCCTCGTCCAAGGCGAGAGCTCAACGTCGCACTCACTGAAGGACTGCCCGACCAACCGTCGGCCGACGGCAGTCTCCATCGCGGGGTTGTATTGCCGTTCCGTCGGAAGGATCAACCCTGATGTGGTTGCGCCGACTTTAGGTCAGCCGCAGCCGCACATGCGCGAAGCCGGCGTCCTCGCCGCGCAGGGTCTCGAACCCCAGCGCTCGCGCCAGTTTGAGCATGCCGCTGTTCTCGTGTAGCACGTCGCCGACCAGTTCGCCGGTACCCCGGTCACGGCAGTAGCCGATGATCTTCTTCATCAGCAGGCTGCCGAGCCCGCGCCCCTTCAGGTCCGAGCGAACGATGACACCGAACTCGGCGCGCGCGTTGTCGGCATCGGTGACCGCGCGCACGGTACCGATCGTTTCCGGCTGACCGTCCGCGCCCGGCGCGACGGCGATGAAGGCCATTTCGCGCTCGTAGTCGATCTGAGTCAAACGGGCTAATTCCGAACGCGCGATCTCGCGCCGGCTGCTGAAGATGCGTAGGCGGATGTCTTCGGGATCGAGCTTCTGCAGGAAAGCAAGGTGGCGTTGCTCATCGTCGGGACGGATCGGCCGCAGCAGAACTTTGCCATCATTCCAGGCAATCGTTTCCTCCAGCTCGCGCGGATAGGGCCGGATCGCCAGCCGCGCTTCGCCGCGCTGCCCGGCAGCCTGCGCGGCCACGCGTATGCGCGCGTCGAGGGCCAGCACGCCGTTCTCGTCGGCAAGCAGCGGGTTGATGTCGAGTTCGACCAGCTCAGGCAGGTCGATCACCATCTGTGACAGCGCGACCAGCACGCGATGGATCGCCGCCACGTCCACCGGCGGGCGGTCACGATAGCCGGCGAGCAGACGCGCGATGCGGGTGCGCGAGACGAGCTCAGAGGCGAGCACGGCATTCAGTGGCGGCAACGCGACTGCGCGGTCGCCCACGATTTCCACCGAGGTTCCACCCGAGCCAAACAGGATCACCGGGCCGAACTGCGCGTCGACTGTCATGCCGACGATCAGTTCGAAGGCCCGCGGCCGCGCCACCATCGGCTGCACGATGAAACCTTCGAGTCTTGCTGCCGGGCGCAGTTCGCGCGCCCGGCGCAGGATGGCCACCGCGGCGGCGCGTAACTCGTCGACGGAGGCGATATCAAGCGCCACACCGCGCACATCCGATTTGTGGTCGATGTCGGGCGAGACGATCTTCAGCGCCACCGGAAAGCCGATCGTCTCCGCCACTGCGCACGCCTGCTCGACTGACGCGGCGCTGCGCGTTTCGACAACGGGAACGCCATAGGCGGTCAGCAACATGCGCACCTGCGCTTCATTCAGCCAGTGCTTGCCGGCCGCCAGCGCCGCGCGGATCAGTCCCTTTGCGCGTGTGCGGTCGGGCGCGATCGCTTCACCCGAGCTCGGCGGCGCCTGCAGCAACTGTTCCTGATTGCGCCGGTAGGTGACCGAATGGACGAAGGCGCGCACGGCTTCCTCGGGCGTGTGATAGCTGGCGATCCCCGCCTGCGTGAAGCGGCGCCAGGCATCCTCGACCGCGGCGGCGCCGAGCCAACACGACAGCACCGGAAGCTTCGAACCCTGCACAACCGCGACACAGGCCCGCGCGATGTCATCGGCGGGAATAATTGCCGACGGCGCATGGATGAACAGCAACGCGTCGGCTTCGTCGGCCTCGCCAAGGATCTTCAGCGTTTCGACATAGCGCTCGACCGGTGCGTCACCGACGATGTCGACCGGATTGGCGCGCGACCAGGTCGGCGGCAACAGTGCATCGAGCCTGGCCAGTGTCGCTGGCGATAGCTCGGCCAGTCGGGCGCCACCGAGCGCGGCGGCATCGGCGGCCAGCACCCCGGCGCCGCCGCCGTTGCTGACGATCAGCAGCCGATCGCCGGCAAACCGTGGCCCGCGGGCCAGCGCCTCGACGGCGACGAACAGATCGAGCAGGTTTTCGACGCGCAGCATGCCGGCGCGGCGGATCGCGGCATCGAACACCTCGTCGGCGCCGGCCAGCATGCCGCTGTGGGTGGCCGCCGCCCGCGCGCCTTCCGGTACGCGCCCGCTCTTGACGACGATCACCGGTTTGTTGCGCGCCGCGGCGCGCGCGGCCGACAGGAACTTGCGCGGCGTCTTGACCGATTCGACGTACAGCAGGATGGCCCGCGTGGCTGCATCGCTGCCGAGGTAGTCGATCAGGTCACCGAGATCGATGTCGGCGCGATCGCCGACCGAGATGAAGTGCGAGAAGCCGATGCCACGCGAATTGGCCCAGTCGAGCACCGCCGTGACCAGCGCACCCGATTGCGACACGAAGGCCAGCGGGCCGGCCGTGGTGCCGGTGTGGGCGAAGCTGGCATTCAGTCCGAGGCCCGGCACCAGCAGGCCGACGCAGTTGGGTCCCAGGATGCGCAGCAGGTGCGGTCGCGCCGCATCGAGCATCAACTGTGTCAGCCGGCGGCCCCGGCGGTCAGTGGCCGTGGACATGCCGGCCGTCATCACCACCGCGGCGCGCGTGCCGCGATCGGCCAATTCGGCGATCAGTCCGGGCACGGTCGGCGGCGGCGTGCAGATCACGGCCAGATCGGCTGTCTGCGGCAATGCGCGCACGCGATCGTAGGCGCGCTGGCCGGCGATCTCCTCATGCTTCGGGTTGACCGGCCAGATCGACCCCTTGAAGCCCCCGGCCAGCAGATTGCGCATCACCGTGGCGCCGACGCTCGACGGCCGATCGGAGGCGCCGATCACGGCAACCGAGCGCGGGGCCAGCAGGAATTCGAGATTGCGGATGCTCATCGACGAGTGCGACAGACGAGAGGCGCTGGCCCTTGGGCAGCGAACGCAATCGATGCCGAGCCGCCTTGCCTGCTGACGGTGGCGTCCATCGCTGCGTGCCTTCGGGCCGCAACGCGGCGGTCTCGAACGCGTGTGATTCGGTCAGCGCATTGTGGCAGCTCGCGATCCGGCCGACGACCGCGGTCCGCGCGACATTGTGCGCGATCAACAAAAAGGGCGGGACCGTCGGCGACGGCCCCGCCCGCGGACTGGTTCGCGCAGCGACCGCGTCTCTACTTTTTCTTGTCTTGCAGCTTGGACAGCCACTGGTCCATCAGCCGACCGGCGGCTTCGCGGCCGCCGAGGCCGAAGGACAGCGCCACCGCAACGGCCACGGCGCCGAGGGTCAGGCCGAAGGCGAGATTGACGATCGAGTCGGCGATGCCCATGGCGCGCAGACCCATGGCGATCACCAGGCCCAGGATCAGCGCGCGCACCAGCGTGCCCAGCCAGGCCGAGCCGGTCTTGTCGCCGCGGGTGACGGCATCGCTGAGCAGCTTGGCCAGCCAGAAGCCGATTAGCAGGATCGCAGCGCCGAGCAGCACGTCGCCGCCGAATTCGATGAACGTGCTGACCAGCGAGCTGACCTGGTCAAATTCCAGCCGGCTGGCGGCTTCAACGGTCGCGAAAAGCATGGCGAAGAACATCACTAGGCGAGCGGCGACCTCGGAAAGCCGGGTTCTGCCGAACATGCCGCCCATGCCGATTTTCTCCGGCACGCTGTCGGCGCCGAGGCCGGACAGCAGGCTGGCGATCAGCATCGAAGCGAAGCGGGCCACGTAGTAGGTGATCAGCAGGATCAGTGTGGCGGCCAGCAGGTTCGGCACCGCGGAGACGATCTGGTCGAGCATGCGCGTGGCCGGTCCGGAAATCGCCTCGATCTTCAGCGCGTCGAGCGCCGCGATCAGCGCCGGAATGAAGATGAGCAGGAACACGATAGTGCCGGCGAGCTTGGCCAGATCCATCTTTTCGCTGAGCCCCAGGCCTTGCGCGGTTGCCTGCACACGCGCGGCCTCCATCAGGTTGACGACGATGCCACGCACGATACGAGCAACAAAGTAGCCGACGACGCCGATGACGGCCGCGCCGAACAGGTTCGGCAGGAATGCCAGCAGTTGCGTCAGCATGCCTTGCACCGGCCCGAGCAGGCCTTCGAGGCCGAGGGCGGCGAGCACCATCGGCAGGAACAGCAGCAGGACCACCCAGTAGGCGACCTGGCCGATGTTCTCGCTGACCGGCCTCATGTTCGCCTCGGCGCTCAACCGCTCGTCGAGCGTGGTCTTGGCCAGCATCTTGGAGATCCCGGTACGTGCCAGCACCGCTAGCACCCAGCCGACCGCAGCCAGCACGGCACCGGCCAGCAGTTGCGGCAGGAACGACAGTACCTTGCTGACCATGCTGGCGAACGGCGCCGAAACCACTTCGAGGTCGAGCATGTTGAAGCCGGCGATCAGCGCGACGATCAGGATGAACCAGAAGACGATGCGCGAAAGACCGGTTTCGGCATCGAGGCGCTGACCGATCAGTGTTTCGCAGCGCGCGTTCATGCCGATTGCGGACAGCACCCGGCGGGTGGCCGCCGCCGCGATCAGCGCCGCCATCCAGCCGACCACCAGCAGCACGACGGCGCCGATGACCGAAGGCACCTGTCCAGCCAGCGACTGCTGCAGCGATGTGAGAAAAGATCCAGTATCCATCGTGACCTCCATCATTATTCGATTTGACATGGACGGCAGCGACGGTTTGAGATCCCGCGGCGCCGATGGGTTTTGTGGCCGGCGAATCGAACGGCAGCGTGCGCTGCCTGATTGCCGTCAGTTGCTGCAGAAAGCGCGCAGCCGCAACTGCGCTGTAAGGCCCCGAGTTCCCGGGGTGCAGAAGACCTTAGTTTAATGCCTCGCGACGATTGAGGCCAATGCGAGGCACGGGCGCGCCGCCGGCGCGTTCGACGAAGCAGCGGCGCTTCAGTTGCTGGCCAGGTATTGCTCGACCAGTCGCACCCAGAAGGTGGCGCCGATCGGAATCAGTTCGTCGTTGAAATCGAAGCTCGCGTTATGCAGCATGCACGGCCCTTCGCCGTGGCCGCTCAGGCGGTGCGCGCCGTTACCGTTGCCGATAAAGATGTAGGCGCCCGGCCGCACGCGCAGCATGTAGGAGAAGTCCTCCGAGCCCATCGTCGGTTCGTAATCGCGGAAGATGTTGTCGGCACCGACCATCGCTTCGAGTACGTCAGCGGCGAATGCCGCCTGCTCAGGGTGGTTGACGGTGGCCGGGTAATAGCGCTCGAAAGTCACTTGCGCGGTGGCGCCGTGCGCCTCGGCGGTCAGCTGCGCGATGCGCCGCATCCGCTCCTCGATGAGATCGCTGACGGTGGGATCAAAAGTGCGTACACCGCCGCTGATGAGGGCGGTGTCCGGAACGACGTTGACCGCGTCGCCGGCTTTGATGATGGTGACCGACAGCACTGCGGAGTCGATCGGCTTGGTGTTGCGGGTGACGATGCCCTGCAGGCCCTGC
>JBFINI010000229.1:0-5658 GCA_041611275.1 Burkholderiaceae bacterium | reverse complement strand
TCGCCAAGGGCGGCAAGGTGGGGCTGTTCGGCGGCGCCGGCGTCGGCAAGACCGTCAATATGCTCGAGCTGATCAACAACATCGCCAAGGAGCATTCGGGCCTGTCGGTGTTCGCCGGCGTCGGCGAGCGCACGCGCGAGGGCAATGACTTCTATCACGAGATGTCGGAGGCCAAGGTCATCGTGCAGGAAGACCTGTCGCAGTCGAAGGTGGCCATGGTCTTCGGCCAGATGAACGAGCCGCCGGGCAACCGCCTGCGCGTTGGCCTCACCGGCCTGACGATGGCCGAGCGTTTCCGCGACGAGGGCCGTGACATCCTGTTCTTCGTCGACAACATCTACCGCTTCACGCTGGCCGGCACCGAAGTCTCGGCGCTTCTGGGCCGGATGCCTTCGGCGGTCGGCTACCAGCCGACGCTGGCCGAGGAAATGGGCCGACTGCAGGAACGCATTACCTCGACCAAGGTCGGCTCGATCACCTCGATCCAGGCCGTGTACGTTCCGGCCGACGACCTGACCGATCCGTCGCCGGCGACCACCTTCGGCCACCTCGACGCCACGGTCGTGCTGTCGCGGGACATCGCTTCGCTGGGCATCTACCCGGCGGTCGATCCGCTCGATTCCACGTCGCGGCAGATCGACCCGAACGTGATCGGCGAGGAGCACTACTCGACCACGCGCGGCGTGCAGGCGACACTGCAGCGCTACAAGGAACTGCGCGACATCATTGCCATCCTGGGCATGGATGAGCTGTCGCCGGAGGACAAGCTGGCGGTTTCGCGGGCGCGCAAGATCCAGCGCTTCCTGTCGCAGCCGTTCCACGTGGCCGAGGTTTTCACCGGCTCGCCGGGCAAATACGTGCCGCTGAAGGAGACGATCCGCGGCTTCAAGATGATCGTCGAGGGCGAGTGCGACGCCCTTCCCGAGCAGGCTTTTTACATGGTGGGCTCGATCGACGAGGCCTTCGAGAAGGCGAAGAAGATCCAATGAACTTGCGCGACAGGCCTTGAGACCGGCGCGCCGCGCCGCCAAAAGCTCTGTCCCCAACCGAGATTCACATGGCAACCATTCGCGTCGATGTCGTCAGTGCCGAAGAAGAGATCTTCTCCGGCGAAGCGGACTTCGTTGTGCTGCCGGGCGAGGCGGGCGAACTCGGCATCTATCCGCGTCATGCGCCGCTGATCACGCGAATCAAGCCCGGTGTCGTGCGCATCCAGCAGACTGGCGTGAGTGAAGAAGACCAGGTGTTCGTCGCCGGCGGCATTCTCGAGGTGCAGCCGAACCTCGTCACCGTGCTGGCCGACACCGCGATCCGCGCCAAGGATCTCGACGAAGCAAAGGCCAGCGAAGCCTTGAAGGCGGCCGAGGAGGCCCGGCGCACGGCGACCAGCGATCTGGAGATCGCCAAGGTCGAGGCCGAAATGTCGGCGCTGGCGGCGCAGCTGGCCGCAATCAAGAAGCTGCGCGGCCGCTGAGGTGCCGCAACGCGCCCACGGCGCCCCTGTTGCTGCCGATTGAATCGCTGCGTTACGGCGGCGCTTGACGGCGGTCAACGACCGCGCGACCGGCGCGCGCAGGCTTGTATGCGACGGGAGATTCTGAGCTACGACCTGCGGGAGGCCTGAGGATGACTCGACGAATTCTCGTCGCCACTGACGGCGGTGAACTGTCGCGGCGCGCGGCGTCGCTGGCGATTGGTCTTGCCGAGGCGCTGGGGGCCGGCCTGGTCGGCTGCGCAGCGCTGCCCGTCTACCCTTATCACGGCGTCGGCGAATCAGCGCCAGCGGAAACGCTCTTCCAGGGGCAGGCTGCGGCCATCGCCAACGAACATCTCGACGAGATCGAAAGCGTCGCGCAGGCGGCGGGGGTTGCCTTTTCGCGCGTGCTGCGCGAGGGGCACCCGGATGACATCATCGTACAGACTGCCGAAGATGAGCAGTGCGAAATGATCGTGATGGCTTCGCATGGTCGGCGCGGTCTCGCCAGTTTGCTGCTGGGCAGTGAGACGCAGAAGGTGCTCGCGCGCAGTAATCGTCCGGTGCTGGTCGTCCGCTGACGATCGACCGGCGACCCTTCGCCGGGCGCGCGAAGGCGGTCACCTACCAGCCCTGTCATGGCATGACGGAATCGCCAGCTTGCCCGATGCGCCGCATCTGGCGGCGCAACCGGCCGTGTATCTCGAACGCGCGCTGCGTGCATATCGCAGCGGCCAACGCCGCAACGAGGTAGCGAGCATCGCCGTCCGCGGGCTTTCCGATGCAGACAGTCGGGATGTTTCGGCCTACTCCGCGGCAATCCAGATCGAGGTGACCGCGCTTCCCAAGTAGATTCGTCCGGCGCGCTAAGCTGAGAGCGATCTCGCTGCGGCGCTGGTCCGATGGCAACACGATTCAAGGTGAGCACATGATCCCGCGATGGCCCGCTGCTGCCGGCCTGCTGATGGCTACATTTGCGAACGTGCACGCGCAACGCACTGATGAGGCTGCGCCCGCCACCGAACTGGCGCCGGTGGTCGTCACCGCGACCCGCGTCGAGCGGGCGCTGCTCGATGTGCCGGCCTCGGTCGATGTCATCGGCCGCGAGACGCTGCGCGACGCGCAGCCACGGGTGAACCTCTCCGAGACGCTGTCCCGGGTGCCGGGCATCGTCGTGCTTGACCGGCAGAACTACGCGCAGGACCTGCAGATCTCGATTCGCGGCTTCGGCTCGCGCGCCACTTTCGGCGTGCGCGGGGTGCGGCTGTATGTCGACGGCGTGCCGGCAACCTCGCCCGACGGCCAGGGGCAGGTATCGCACTTTCCGCTCGGCGCCGCCGAGCGCATCGAGGTACTGCGCGGGCCCTTTTCGGCGCTCTATGGCAATTCCTCTGGCGGCGTGATCGCGCTGACCAGTGAGCTGAGGCCGCAGAATCTGGCGTTCACACCGAACGGATTCGTGGACAGTTCCGGTGCCTGGCGCGCGGGCGTGAACGCAGTCGGCGGGTCCGATTCCTATGCGTTTGCGGTGGATGCCAGCCGTTTCCGCACGCCGGGTGAACGCGAACACAGCGCTGCCAGCCGCAACACCGTCAATCTGCGCTTTGGCGTTCGCGATTCGCCGCTCGGTCACGCACGCGTATCGCTGAATGCTCTGGACATGCCGGGTACACAGGACCCGCTCGGCTTGACGCGTGCGCAGTTCGACGCCGACCCGACGCAGGTCGCAGCAAACGCATTGCAGTTCAATACGCGCAAGAACACGCGACAGGTCACGCTTGGCGCGAACACGGAAGCGGCACTTGGGCAAGGACGCACGCTGAGCGCGTCCGCGTGGCTCGGCACGCGATCGATCACCCAGTTCCTGTCGATTCCGGTTGCGGTGCAGGCCAATCCGCTGCAGCCCGGCGGCGTGGTCGATTTCGATCGTGTCTTCGGCGGCGCCGACCTGCGCGCGACCTGGGACATCGATGCGATGACAGCAAGCATCGGACTGTCCGCCGAGCGGCTCGATGAGGACCGGCGTGGCTACGAGAACTTCATCGGCAGCACGTTCGGCGTGCTGGGCCGCTTGCGACGCGACGAAAACAACGTGCTGACCGCCATCGATCCCTACGCGCAGTTCGAGTGGCGCGTTGCCGATCGCTGGCGCCTGCATGCCGGCATGCGCTATTCGCAGGTGCGCTTCGAGTCGCGCGATCACTATGTGGTCGGCACCAACGGCGACGATTCGGGCGCGCGGTCGTTTTCTGCGCTGAACCCGAGCGTCGGGATCGTCTACCGGCCGAATGCCGCGTTGGCCTGGTATGCGGCCTATGGTCGCGGCTTCGAGACACCGACGCTGAACGAACTCGCCTATCGGCCCGACGGATCGGCCGGCTTCAATGACGGGCTGAGCGCCGCGCGCAGCCACAATTTCGAAGTCGGAGTGAAGTACCTCGCAGGACGCTCGCTGCGAGCAACGCTGGCACTGTTCGCCAGCGAAACCCGCGATGAACTGACCGTAAGAACCAACAGCGGCGGCCGCAGCTCGTTTGCCAACGTCGCTCGCACCCGACGTGACGGCGTCGAAGCCTCGATCGACTGGCGGCCAACAGCCGAGTGGTCGGTCTACGTGAGCGCGGCGTATCTCGATGCGCGCTTCGATACGTCTTTCCTCGCCTGCGGCGCGGCACCGTGCACGGCGCCAAGCGTTCCGGTCCCGGCGGGATCGAAACTGCCCGGAGTCCCGGCCCGCACGCTGTATGCGGAGCTGAAGTATCGAGCCGGCTGGGCCGATCTTGGTGCTGAATGGCGGGCGCAGTCATCTTTGTGGGTAAATGATGCCAACACTGACCGTGCGCCCGGCTATGGCGTCCTGAATCTGGTGGCAGCGCGCTCGGTCAAGTTGGCCGGTCACAAGGCGCGGCTGTACGTGCGCCTGAACAATGCGCTCGACAAGACCTACGCGGGCTCGGTGATCGTTAACGAGGGCAATTCGCGCTTCTTCGAGCCGGCCCCCGGGGTCAGCGGCCTGATCGGAATAGACCTTACGCTCTAGGACCACGCGGGATTGCTGGCGATGGCCGGCCTTGCGATGCTCGGGCGCAGTTGATCCCAAACGAGCAGCGAGCTGCCCATGCCGAACCCGATTCGAACCTCCTTGCGCGGGTTGGCCGCTGCTGTCGTGGTCGCCGGCTTTGCGGGGTGCGCCGTGCAGCCACCGCCCGCGCCGGCACCGGTCGCCCCGCCCCGGCCCGCGGGTGCCGCGCCGTCGCCGCCACCGAAGGCGGCGCCACCGTCGCCTTATCTGTCGGAGACCGAGTGGAGGCGCGCAATGGCGCGACATATCCAGACGGTCAACCGGCAGCGGGTTTTCGAAGGTCGCCCGCCCCATCCGCTGAAAGCTATCGTCGTGCTCGAAATTACGGTGGCGGCCGACGGCCGCATCGAGCGGGCCCAGGTGCTGCGCGCGCCTGACCATGCGCGGGAGCTCGGCGCTGAAGCGGTGCGCACGGTCCAGGCCGCCTCGCCTTTGCCGCCCCCGCCGCGTGAAATGGTCAGCCGAGGCGCGGTGCGTCTGACCGAAACCTGGCTGTTCCGCCAGGACAACTTCTTCCAGCTGCGCTCGCTGGCCCAGGTCCAGCTGATTCAGTAGCAAACGTTAGTTCCGGGTCGATCACGTCAACGGCACAGGCGCCTAGGCGTTTATGCGTATCGCTCGCTGCCGACTGCAAGGCCGGCCGGTCGGGCGCAATCACTGACCCATCAACCGATACAGGGACTGACATGAACAAGCTGTTCGCGGCACTGATCGCCGCTGTGTTTGCCGTTGGCACCGCTTTTGCAGCCGACGCGAAGAAGGACGAGAAGAAAGCGGAGGCGAAGCCGGCCGCCAAGGCCGAGGCGTCGAAGGAGGCCGCGAAGCCCGCTGCCAAGGTTGACGCGTCGAAGGAAGCCGCGAAGCCGGCCGCCAAGGCCGAGGCCAAGAAAGACGAGAAAGCCGACGCCAAGAAGTAATCGGGCCCGGTACTTTCTAGAGGGCGGATCTTGGATCCGCCCTTTTTTGTTCCTGCCTCAGTCGGCGCAGTGCGTGGTCGACGCTGACGCCTCCGGCGTGCAGCGTTTTGTCCCGCGCGTTGCGCCCGGCAGTGATGTGAAGTTGCTGGCGCGCCACGCCTAGCTGGCCGGTAAGCCAATCGATC
>JBFINI010000228.1:0-5671 GCA_041611275.1 Burkholderiaceae bacterium | reverse complement strand
TCGGCAACCACACCGGTACGCCGTCGTCACGGCCCGGCATGCGGATCGCGAACTCCACCCGTTCGTTCGATCCCGGCCGGGTGGCCACATTGGTGGCGTACTGCTCGACCGTCAGCACCTGCTCGAGCAGGGTAGCCAGCTGCACCTCGCCGAAAGTGCCGCGCGACTTGACGTTGGTGAGCACGCGTTTCAGATCGCCCACGCCGGTGGCCAGCGTCTGCATCTCGCCCAGGCCGCGGTGCACCTGCTCGAGCCGTTCGGAGACGATGCGGAACGATTCGCCCAGGCGCGCTTCCAGCGTCGTCTGCAGCTTTTCCTCCACCGTGGCGCGCATCTGCTCGAGCTTGGTCTCGTTACCCTGCTGCAGCGTCTGCAGCCGCCCTTCCAGCGTCGAGCGCACCTCGCCGAGATTGAGCCGCACGTTGTTGGCCAGATCGGCCACCTGCTGCTGAAGCATCTGCGCCAGGCGCTTGACCTGCTCGGCGCCCTCCTCTCGCTGCGCGCGGCTGCTTGACTCCGCAACCTCCGCCGCATGGGTCATCTGCTGACCAAAGCTCGTCAGGTGCTGCGTCTGCATTCCGGCCAGGTTCGTGACCTGGTTGACCACCGCCGTCTGCATCTCTGACAGCCGCAGGCCGGTCTCGATGCGCAGCTGGCTGGCCGAAGTATCGATTGCGCTGCGCAGCTCACGCTCCATCCGCTCGTTCTGCGCTTCGCGCTGGTGTTCGCTGTCGGCCAGCCGCTGCGCGACCGCGGTATCGAGGCTGCGCTTGAGCACCCACAAGGCGATCAGCACGACGACCGCCACGCCGACGCCGGCAAGCACAACGATCAATTGAAGATCCGACACCTAGACGCCTCCGATGAGGGATCTTAGCGAGGTCGAGCGTGCGGGGTGACGCGGCGCTTCGACTGTGCGAGCTCGCGGCAAACGGATTGCCTCGGGCCATCGGCGGTCATGGCCGGCGCCGATTCTCACAACCGCGCCACGGTATGCAAGGTCCAGAGTGCGTGCGAGCGCTGTCGCGTTCCCCGGCGCCCTTGAGCCAACTACATTCGCGCGACGACAGCTTCCGGCGGCGTCAACGAAAGCAGCAAGACCGCGCAGCCCGCGAAGGCGCAGACGAGTGCCAGCGCCACCTGCTCGGCGCCGGCGGGAGCGGCTGCGGTCGGCTCGAAATACCTGCTGATAAAACGTCGCCATTCACGGCGACGCACGCTTCGATAACGCTTGCGCAGCAGCCGCGTCGATCGACCCCGAGCCCGCGCGAGCAACATCTGCAGCAGCAGACCGATTGGGACCAGCGAGCGCAACAGCGCCAGGTACAGGAACACCCGCCGCGCCATACGCAACTCGGACAGGATCACACCGGAGCGCAACAGCAGCACAGCACTCACCGCCAGCAGCACGATGCCGGCGACGACGGTAGGCGAAAGCGATGACAGCATGACGATCTCTGCAGACCACAGCGAAGCACGATCACAGGCTAGTCATCAGCCGTTCGGATGAGGCGGCAAAATCGGCAAACGGAGCGCCGCTGCCGACTGGCGGCAGGTCATTTCCATTTCTTGTTCAGATTGCTTGAATGCGGGATGAGTCGCCGATGCCGCTCGCCAAAAAGGCCAGTGAGCACGAGCCTCCCGGAAACGCGCCTAACGACGATGCTTTAGACGCGTCGTGACAACGCAACGGCGCTGTGAGTCAATCAACTTCAAGTCGACTCAACGCCGCGGCGCGCTCGATGTTTGCGGTGCCGTCGCGTGATTCGCCGCCACCGGGGCCCGCCCTGCAAACCGCCGCCGGCCGGTGCTGTCCGCGTGCCGCGGGTCACGCGCTCGACGCTCCGGCAGTCAGTTGCAGACCGCCGCGCTGCCGCCGTTGCGCAGGCAGATCTCGCTTACCAGTGCGCTCCAGTAGGCCGGTAGCGTGTCCCACGGATTCGGATTCAGTTTGTCGTTGGTCGTGTAGACGAGCGCAGCGTTGTCCTGCGCAGCCAGGTCGAGCGACGCACGCGCGGCGTTGATATCGCCGACGCTGTAGGCCAGCTCGCCGAGCCGCGATGACGGATACGCCGCTGGGCAAGCGCAGGTTCGGTCAGTGACGGCTGGCGGTTCGCCGCCATCCGCAAATGACTCAGGCAACGTCGTGTGCGCCGATGACGCATTGACCGCTTCTGCAACAGCGCCCCTGCGATAATTGGCAGCCATGCCGGCGATCCTTTCTGTCACGGTGCCGTTTTTCGCACTGGTGCTGGCCGCGGCCCTGCCGTCGGCGAGCTCGGTGTCGCTGCTGGCCGAGCGTTTCGGCGCCGACAACGGGCGGATCGCGCCCATCATCGTCACCTCGACCGCGCTCGCTTTCGTGATCTTCACGCTGATGGCGTGGGCAGTGCCGCAGGTCACGAACGTCAACGCCGCCGCTTGACCGGCAGCCCGGCAGGCTTTGTGAACGGCGCCTGTAATTGACGACGGCGCTGAGCGACCAAACAAGACGGCCGTGGCCGATGCGTAGCTGCGCCGGCCGCCACAGCAGGGAGACAGCAGCGATGTGCAGGCTCTACGGATTCCGCTCCAGCCAGCGGCGCAAGGTCGAGTGCGAGCTGATCGTGGCGCAGAACTCGTTGCTGCGGCAAAGCCTTGGCGACGCCAGTGGCCAAGTGCACGGCGATGGCTGGGGTCTCGGCCACTATGACGCAGCCACGCCGCGCCTGGCGCGCCAGCCGGCGGCGGCATCCTCGGGCGACGACTTCCGCTGGGCCTCGGCCAGCGCCTTCACCACCAACGCGGTCGCGCATGTCCGGCACGCGACCGTCGGTGGCCGGCGCCTCGACAACACGCACCCGTTCCAGCTCGACCGCTGGCTGTTCGCCCACAACGGCACGCTCGGCGCGTTCGCGCAGTTCAAGCCGCGGCTGCTGGCGGCGCTGACACCGGAGCTGCGGGCCCGGCCGCGCGGCGACACCGACAGCGAGCACGTGTTTCACTACATCCTGTCTTGCCTGCAACAGCAACCCGAGCAATCGCTGGCCGCTGCGGTCCGCCGCGCCGTCACCGACGTAATGGACTGGTCCCGTGAGGCCGACGCGCAAGCGGAGATTGCCCTGAACCTGGTGCTGACCGACGGCCAACGTTCGGTCACCCAACGGCTGGGCAGGACGTTATGGTCGGTGCAACGTCAGCACGTGCATCCGTGCCAGGTCTGTGGCGGCGCGATTCACTTGCAGGAACCGGCGCGCACCGACTACCGCGCCGTGGCCTTCGCCTCGGAGCCGATCACCCGCGACGAGGACTGGGTCGAGGCTGCCGACGGCACGCTGTTTGCCGTCGACGAACACCTGCGCGTGACGCGCGAAGCGCTTTGACGATCACAGCGCGTGCTCCGCGGCATCGCCAAGTGCGACAGCCGCGTTGGATTCGCCAGGGCGCGAATCGCTAGTGCACTGCGGGCGGACCAGCTTCGGCTAGCCCTGTGCCCGTCGCCTGCAAGACCCGCGCTGTGCGGAGCGAGTGAGACAAGGGCTCGGGAACGCAGGGCCGGCCGCTGCCGCCAGCACGGCCCGGCCTACTGGGTCACCGTAAATGCATCGCGGAGTGCGCCACCGGTACCGACACGGACATCCCACACCGGGTCTCGACCCGGTTTTCGCTTCGACGGCACCGTAACAGTCGCCGTGATCTGATCGACCGTCTCCGTGTCGCTCGCCAACCGAACGTTGCTCGCGACCGGACGCGGGCCGTTGCCGCCCTCGAAGCTGACCGCCATGCCTTCGGAGAATCCATAGCCACTGATGGTGACCTGAACGGTCGTGCCCATTGCCGCCGAGTTGGGCGTGATCGACAACACCGTGGAACAACTGCCACTGCTGTCCAGCACCGTTACGGTGTTCGGTTTCTTGATGTTGAGCAGCACGCATGAACCGTTGTCGTTCGTGTTGCTTTCCACCAGGTTCTTGTTTGGATCGATGCCGATCCTCAGTTGGTAGATGCCATCGGCGTTGTCGGTAAAGTCGATCTCCTGACCCGGAAGATGACTTCCGTAAGTGTCGCCCCAGCCCACCGACATGCCCTGGATTTGGAAGCCGCAGGTGCTGTAGACCGCCTGGGCTGGCGCGCCAGGTAAGGAAGCATCGATCTTGGTCGTATCCATCACGCAGAAGGTCGTCTTGCTTCCTGTTCGCAGCGATCCGCCCGGCGCATTCACCGGCTGCAGCGTGTAAAGCGCGTAATCGTCAAAATGGAAATGATTGTGGGTTGAATGCCATTCGAACCAGCCGGCAAAGTACAGCGCCGAACTGCCGTCGTTACTGAACACACGCTGCAGGACTTGCTGCTTGCCTGAACCGGTATCCACGGGACCTGCTTCGAGTCGCAGCGGGCCCGTCCCGCTGTTCCAGCTCGTCGTGCTGAAGCGCAGGGTGTGACCGCCGTTCGTGTCGGCGACCAGCGAAATATTGAACGCCGGCAGTGCCTTCAGATTCGGCGGCAGTGCAATGACATTCTGCGCGTCCGCGCTGGGCGCAAATGACACCATGCATGCAAACGCCGTCGCGAGCGCGATCATGCGAACCTGAAACAGGGTCGTGTTCATCGCTGTAATCCTCCAGTTACTTGGCACTCGCACTCTAGTTGAGAGATGCGACGTTGCCTGAGTGCACTTTGTTGGTGGCGTCTTGTACCTCCGGGCCCGTTTCTGCTCAGGCCTTCAACGCTCCCCGGTTTGCATGCAAAAGGGGCGCTCACGCCCCTTTCGTTCCCTGCGCGCTCGCGACGCGTGCCTACAGCTACTTGCAGATTTCGACTTTCGGATCGCAGGGCGGCGGCTCCTTCGAGTCGCACGTGAAATCCGAAAGGACGAGCCTGCCCGGCAGGTTGGTAGAGGCAGAGAGAAGGGTTCCCGACGCAACGCAGTTGAAATGTTGGTTGCTCCTGTTGACCTGCGACGCACTGGCAGTGCAGCAGTTTCCCGAAGACCAGGTCGCCGTGAGTGTTCCCGCTCCAGCGCCTCCCGTCTGGTTGTTGACAAAGTGCCAAAGTCCCGTGAAATCCTCGCCGCACGACTGCCCGCTCAGGTTGCTGATCGTGGCGGCCGAGACCGCGCCAGCGGACACACCCAGCACCACTGCCACCGCCGTGAACCAACGCTGCTTCTTCATAGCGACACCCTCTGCTCGTTCGCCGGTCAAGTCAGCATCGCCCCGTACCGGGTTTCGCGGGACGCGATACTCACCCGACCGATAAATGCGACAGCCCACGCCGCTGTCAAGCGTGCTACCTGAACCGCCCCTGGATTTGAGGAGGCTCCTTCGTTTGACTTACGCGGAGCCTTGGATTACGTCCGCGGTTAGTCAAGGAGCCAAGATCTCAGAAGCGGGTGCGGTGGGCTATTCCACTGACGGGGAAGATTGGGCGAATCTTCGGTCCGGGTTAGGTTGCCCGGAGACGTGGTGCAGAACAACCAAGGTGCGGCGGCGCACGCCCAGCTTGCCGAAAACGTTCTTGAGGTGCTTCTTGACGGTGTCTTCCATAATCCCAAGCCGACGACCGATTTCCTTGTTGGTAAGTCCCTGACGCAAGTGCACAACGATCTGCCGTTCTCGACGGGTCAGGATTGCCTTGGCATCGTCGTGTGGGATTTCGTTTTCGGACATTCGATCCTCATCGTCGGTCGCCC
>JBFINI010000227.1:0-5692 GCA_041611275.1 Burkholderiaceae bacterium | reverse complement strand
CGTCGCCGGCTCATACCGGCCGCGGGCCCGGCCGCAGGGCTGAGGGGCCGCACTCGGCGAAACGGAATGAAACGCGGACGCCGCCGCCGCATCGCCGACCGCGCGCGCGCCCGACTTACGAAACCAGCTTCGCGCTCAGGCGTATCTCCGGGCCGGCCAGCGCCTTGGATACCGGGCAGCCTTGTTTCGCCGCTTCGGCGTGTTCAAGAAACTGCTGCTCGGTAAGGCCGGGCACCTGTGCCTCGGCCACCAGTTCGATCAGGTTGATGGTTGGACCTTCGCCCAGATGAACGGTTGCCGTCGTGCGGATGGCGGTCGGCTTCAGTCCGGCTTTGGTCAGAACGGCCGACAAGAACATCGAGTAGCAGCCGGCGTGTGCAGCGCCGATCAGCTCTTCCGGGTTCGTGCCTGGCCCGGATTCAAAACGCGACGCGAATGTGTACGGACCTGTGTAGGCGCCGCTGCCGAGGCTCATCGTGCCGCTGCCCTCCTTGAGGGTCCCTTTCCACTCCGCGGATGCATTGCGCTTGGTCATGGCTATCTCCTCGTGGATCACGGTATCGATCGGAAGATCAGCATAACGCGATCGTTCACTCCGGACAGCGTCTCGATGTCGGCCTTGATCTGCTTCGGCTCGGCTGTCGGCGCGCAGCGCTTGATGATGTTGCCGTCCGGCTTCGCGCTGCACAGGTCCATGTGCAGTAGGTGCGCTGCGCACCGAGCTGCTGGCCGCAAGCGCCGCCCGCTGACGGGAGCGTGACAGCCTTTCGGACTGGTATCGCGTGAACGTCGCGCTCGATAGACTCGATCCATGCAAACGTGGGATTTCGGAAGATGATCGAAAGTGCAGTGATAAAGCGAGTTTGTGCGGGGCTCGCCGGACTTGGCGCCGCGGTGCTGATGGTCGGCTGCGGCGGCAGTGGCGACAGCGGCTCGCCGCAAGCATCGGCGACGGTGACCCTTTCAACCGCCAATCAGGATGCGGTGGCCCGCGCCGCCGCCAACGCCGCGCTTAGCAGCGCGCAGGCCGCCAGCGCCGCGCCGCTGTCGGCCGATCGTGCGCAGGCCGCGGCGAGCAGCGCGCAAGCGCAGCCGCAGACGAACGCGCGCTCGTTGACGCGGCTTCTGTTTGAACTGGCACTGCAGGCCGTGAACGAACCTGCAGCCATCAAGACCGCCCAGCGCATCAACGGCACGGCCACGACACTGGCCGTCACCACGCGCACCGCGAGTTGCGCGGCCGGCGGCAGCGTCACGATCGCGCTCGATGACCGCGACAACAACAACGCGGCGAGCCCGGGCGATGTGGCGAGCATCACCTTCAATCAGTGCCAGGATCGGGCCGGCCACCTGTCCAACGGCAGCCTGTCGGCAACCTATACCGTGGTGCAGTCGGGCACGTCTTCGGCCTCCGCCTCGGCGACGGTAACGTTTTCGAACCTGACCGCAACATCGAGCGAAGGCAGCTTCGCGATCAACGGCGCCTTTTCGTTCAACTTCGCCCGCCAGGGTGTGGTGACGACGGCGCAGTTTTCGGTCGGCGGCAGCGGCTTGAGCGCGGCCGTCAGCACACCGAGTTACAACGACACGATCACGTTGGGCGCCGGCTATGCGGCAAGCCTGAGCTACGACCCCGACGCGATGCCGCCGGCCTCGACGGTCGCCGGGCTGACGACACTGGCAATCAACGGATCGATCTCGGCCGCGTCGATCGGCGGCACGGTCGTCATCAGCACCCCGGCCGCATTCAAGCAGTACGACATCGACGCGTTCCCGCGCGAAGGGCAGTTGCAGGTGCGCGGCGCCAACAATGGCCTGCTGCTGGTCACAACGCAGTCGACGACGATCGTACGCATCCAGCTCGACGCCAACGGCGACGGCACGTTCGAGACGACCAAGGACGTGCCCTGGAGTGTCCTGATCTGACGGCGGCCGGAGCGCCGTCCGCCGACGCGTCGTCGGGCGCGCCGCCTCAGGATTGCAGCGCCGCCTCGATATCGGCGGCGATTTCCTTCGGTTCGGTCGTCGGCGCGTAGCGCCTGACGACGTTGCCCGCGCGGTCGACCAGGAACTTGGTGAAGTTCCACTTGATCGCCTCGGAACCCAGCAGACCTGGCTTCGCGCTGGTCAGGTATTTGTACAGCGGATGCGCGGCCTCGCCATTGACGTCGATCTTGGCGAACAGCGGAAAGGTGACGCCGTAGTTCAGTTCACAGAACTCGGCGATCTCCGAGTCCGGCCCCGGCTCCTGCTCGCCGAACTGATTGCAGGGAAAGCCGAGCACCGCGAAGCCGCGTTTGCCGAACTGCTGCTGGAGCGCTTCGAGCCCCTTGTACTGCGGCGTGAAGCCGCATTTGCTGGCCGTATTGACGATCAGCAGCACCTTGCCCTTGTAGTGCGACAGCTTGCGGGTCTTGCCGTCGACTGTCTTGGCCGAATACTCGTAGACGGAGGTCATGATGATGAAGTGGCGCGAAGGCCATTGATGCCCGCCATACAGGCGAAGCCGGCATCATAGGCGCCCGCTGCCAGCGCGTGCGTCGACAGGCGGTGCGCAGGCGCCGCAGCCGCGGCGCCGAAGGTCAGCCGGTCAATCCGAGATGCTCGATGCCGCGGTGCATTTCCTGCACGCCGCCGTAGAGCTTCGAGTTCAGCTTGATGTTCAGTCGCAGGTCGTTGACCGAATCCGCGTTGCGCAACGCATCCTCGTAGGTGATCAGCTCGGCCTCGTGCAGGTCGAACAGCGCCTGATCGAAGGTCTGCATGCCCTGCTCGCGGCTGCGCTTCATCACCTCGCGGATCTCAGGGACATCACCCTTGAAGATCAGCTCCTGCACCAGCGGCGTGTTCAGCATGATCTCGACCGCCGGGATGCGGCCCTTGCGGTCCTTGTACGGCAGCAGGCGCTGCGAAACCATCGCCCTCAGGTTCAGCGACAAATCCATCAGCAACTGCTGCCGCCTTTCTTCCGGAAAGAAGTTGATGACGCGATCGAGCGCCTGGTTGGTCGAGTTCGCATGCAGCGTGCACATCACCAGGTGGCCGGTCTCGGCAAAGGCGATCGCGTGCTCCATCGTCTCGCGCTCGCGCACCTCGCCGATCAGGATCACGTCCGGCGCCTGGCGCAGTGTGTTCTTCAGCGCCACCTGCCAATTGTCGCAATCGACGCCAATTTCGCGATGAGTAACGATGCAGTTCTTGTGCGGGTGGACGTATTCGACCGGGTCCTCGATCGTGATGATGTGGCCCTGGCTGTTCTCGTTGCGATAGCCCACCATCGCCGCCAGCGTGGTCGACTTGCCGCAGCCGGTGGCGCCGACCATCATGATGATGCCGCGCTTGGCCATCGCCAGGTCGTTGACGATCGATGGCAGGTTCAGTTCCTCGGAGCTTGGAATCTTGTCGGCGATCACCCGAAAGACGATGCCGACCTTGCCCTGCTGCACGAAGGCGGAGACGCGGAAGCGGCCGATGCCGGTCGGGCTGATCGCGAAGTTGCACTCGCGCGTGGCCTCGAATTCGGCCGCCTGGCGATCGTTCATGATCGCCCGCACCAGCTCGGCAGTGTGCTGCGAGGTCAGAGGCTGGTTGGACACCGGCAGCACGCGGCCGTCGATCTTGAAGGCCGGCGGAAACTCGGCGGTCAGGAACAGATCCGACCCCTTTTTCGTCAGCAGCAGTTTCAGCAGGTCGTGTATGAAGCGGGTAGCTTGGTCGCGATCCATCGTTTCCTCCAGCCGTCAGCCGACAAAGCTATCCGGCGATTTCGCGTAGGAGCGCGCCTCGGCGTGCGAGATCACGTTCCGCCGCACTAGGTCGAGCAGGCACTGATCGAGCGTCTGCATGCCGAATTGCGCACCGGTCTGGATCATCGAATACATCTGCGCGATCTTGTTTTCACGGATCAGATTTCGGATCGCCGGCGTGCCGATCATGATTTCGTGCGCGGCGACGCGGCCGCTGCCGTCCTTGAGCTTGAGCAGCGACTGCGATATCACCGCCACCAGCGATTCGGACAGCATCGCGCGGACCATGTCCTTTTCCGCTGCCGGGAACACGTCGACCATGCGGTCGATCGTCTTCGCCGCCGACGACGTGTGCAGCGTGCCGAGCACCAGATGGCCGGTCTCGGCCGCGGTCAGCGCCAGTCGAATCGTCTCCAGGTCGCGCAACTCGCCGACCAGGATCACGTCCGGATCCTCGCGCAGGGATGCGCGCAGCGCATTGGAAAACGACAGCGTGTGTGGCCCGACCTCGCGCTGGTTGATCACGCACTTGCGCGACTCATGCACGAACTCGATTGGATCCTCGACCGTCAGCACGTGCCCGTGCACCTGGTTGTTGACGTGATCAAGCATCGCCGCCAGTGTCGTCGACTTGCCCGAGCCGGTCGGTCCAGTCACCAGCACCATGCCGCGCGGCTTCATCGAGAAATCCGCGAACACCTTCGGCGCGCCCAGTTCCTCCAGCGACAGCACTCGCGACGGAATCGTCCGCAGCACGGCGGCTGAACCGCGGTCCTGCATGAACGCGTTGACGCGAAAACGCGCCAGTCCCGGCAGGTCGAACGAGAAGTCGACGTCATACGTCTCGTCGTAGTGCTTGCGCTGCTGGTCGTTCATGATGTCGTAGATCATCGCGTGAACGTCTTTGTGTTCCAGCGGCGGCAGATTGATGCGCCGGACATCGCCGTGCACGCGGATCATCGGCGGCAGACCGGATGACAGGTGCAGGTCAGAGGCCTTGTTCTTGACGGAAAATGCGAGCAGTTCAGAGATGTCCATGGATGCAGCGTCCGACGCGATTGCGAATACTGGAGCAAAACAGGGAGCAGCGGGTGCCCGCTTCGCCGAAAAGCTTTGCCAATCAAGGGCCTTGCGTGACGTCTTGGCGAGAGCGATCGATTATGTGCAGTTCAGACAATCACTTGCAAGCCAACCTAACGACGCTGGCTGAAAGGATTAGTGCGGCGGCGGCACGGGCTGGCCGATCCGCCGGCGCAATCACTCTGGTCGCGGTCGGCAAGACCTTTCCGGCTTCCGCGGTCGCCGCGCTGGCGCGCGCGGGTCAGCGCCACTTCGGCGAGAGCTACGTGCAGGAGGCGCTGGCCAAGATCGACGCCGTAGGCGCGATGACCGACGCAGCGCTGATCTGGCACTTCATCGGCCCGATCCAGAGCAACAAGACGCGGCAGATCGCCGCGCGCTTCGACTGGGTGCAGTCGGTCGACCGACTGAAGATCGCGCAGCGGCTGTCGGAACAGCGTCCGACCGACCGGCCACCGCTGAACGTGCTGCTGCAGATCAACATCAGCGGCGAAGTCAGTAAGCAAGGGGTGACGCCTGCCGGACTGCCGGCACTGGCGCGTGCCGTGGCTGCGCTGCCGCGGCTGCGCCTGCGCGGCCTGATGGCGATCCCCGAAGCGTCCGACAACCCGGCCCGGCAGCGCGCGCCGCTGGCCGCCCTGCGCGCCCTTTATGAGGCCCAGCGCGCGGCCGGCTTTGCTGACTGGGACACTCTGTCGATGGGCATGACCGCCGACCTCGAAGCCGCGATTGCCGAAGGCGCGACGATGGTGCGTGTCGGCACCGCGCTGTTCGGCGAGCGGCCGCGGGCGGCGGCTGCCTCGACTATTCGGGAGCCGGGATGAACGTCGCGCTCGCAATGACCGCGGTCGATCACGTCCACGCCG
>JBFINI010000226.1:0-5733 GCA_041611275.1 Burkholderiaceae bacterium | reverse complement strand
GTGTGAAAACGCCGCGGCAGTGCCTGCGTCAACTCGGGAACGATCACCGCCAGATCGAGCGTCTCGCGGTACAGCAGCGGATTCTCGGTAAACACCAGCAGCGCATGACCCGGCTGCGCAATCCAGCGATCGAAGCTGCCGGCATTCAGCGTCGGCGCGCCGGTCAGCTGCAGCAGCCGTTCGAGCAGCGGATGCAAGGCGTCCGGCGCTTGAGTCGATTTGGCTGCGTCATTCATTGCCGCGACGCCTCAGTGCTGGCGCAGATGCGATGGCAGCTGCGGCGGCCGCTCGACCAGATCGGCGAACAGCACGTCGATTGCCGCGGCGGCATCGGCCTCGCCGGCCAGTGCGACCTGCAACGCCGCCAGCGCGTCGCGCAGCTGCTGCGCCTCGCGCGGATCGAGCACGCGGCGCGCCGCGCCATGGAAGGCCAGCACCCAGGTTCCCGGCGGCTGCGGGCCGACGATCAGCATGTCGAGCCTCTGCCGGTCGGATCTGCCGTCGGCGGCGTGGGCCACGCCAAGCGCGGTGACGCCGTCGCCGCTTTCGATCTGCATGGGCACGCCGATACACATCAGCGGGTCTCGTGCGGTGCGCGCAGATTCAGGAAGCGCGCATCGCCGACGCGGCAGGCCGCCTCGGCAGCGGGTCGACCCGCCTCGTAATCCGCAATTGCCAGCGCGGCGGCGTTCAGTGGTTCGGCGGCTCTCCTGCGGGCAACCGGCGCGTAACCCCATTGCGCCAGTTCGGCGGCGGCCAGTTCGACAGCCTGCGGCAGCCTTGCCCGCACGCAGGCGCTGAGGCTGCCGCCAAAATCGGCAAGCCGCTCCGGCTGCACGCCGATCAACGTCAGTTTCGGCGGAAACTGCCCCTGCAGGTCAGCGATTGCCAGCAGTTCCTGGAAGCTCGCCTGATGCAGGCTCATCTTGGTCGCCGCCCACGACGGCACCTCGCGGTCGCGCAGCACGCGCAGGCTGCCGGGCGCCAGCCCGAAGTCAAGCGCATCGAAGACCAGCACGGCGGCCTTGGTGGCCACCGGCTCGAGCAGATTCAGCCCCTGCGTGCCACCGTCGAGCAGATCGACCGCTGCCGGCATTTCATACGCGGCATGCAGGGCCTCGACCGCGCGCACGCCGAAGCCGTCGTCGGCCCACAGCACATTGCCGATGCCAAGCACCAGTGCACTTCCCGCCCCGCCGTTTCTGCCGCCAGCCACCATCGTCGTGTTACGTCTTCCGTAACAGGCCACATGTCGCGACGTTAAGCGCGGACGTTTTTCACGCGTTGACGTGAGTCAAGGCACAAATCGACTCCGGCGCGTGCCGTAGGGGCTTTGCCGTTCATGTTGAAACCATCGGCCGCGACCACGGTCATCGGTCCGACGACCCGCCGCGCAAACACGGGAGCGTGGCCGACGCCTGCAGCGGCCGCGCCTCAGGCGCTCAGAGCCTCAACCGCTTGCTGGCTTCGTACAGATCCCAGTCGCACTGCAACTGCATCCAGAACGTGGCCTCATTGCCGAAGTAGCGCCCAAGACGAACGGCGGTGTCGGCGGTGATGCCGCGCCGGCCGCGGATCAGTTCGTTGACCCGGCGTCGCGAGATCCCGAGTGCGGTGGCCAGCGCCTGCTGGGTGATGCCGAGCGGCTTGAGGAAACGCGTGTCGAGAAAGTAGCCGGGATGCACCGGCGCTCGGCGGCTGCCGAGCCGCGGTGTGCGCGATGTGCGCGACGGCGGCGCTTCGGCATTGACGCGCGCCACTGGCCTTGCTCGTGTGGCCATAATGTCGAGCTCAGGGCTTGGGCACCCGCCAGCCGTTGACCATCGTGCTGATGACGGTTTCGTGCAGATACACGTCTTCGCGGATGACCAGGTAGATGTGGACGATGGCAAAGATGATCAGGTACCACATGCCGAGGTGATGCCAGGTATGCAGTGCCTGGCTGTCACCGATCCACGGCTGCACCCAGGAGGTGAACCACTGGAACTGCCAGCTCGCCATGCCGGCACCCTCGCCATACAACGCCAGCCCGGTGAAGATCATGAAAATCGAACCGAGCAGGAACATGAAGAACATCGCCACCATCGCCAGCGGATTGTGGCCGAGGTAGACGTAGCGCTTGGTGCCGACGAAGGTGTAGTAGGGAATGAGGTCCAGCAGGCCCTTCCACCATCTCGGGCTGAACAGCTTCACCGGCAGTGCGAACAGCCCGCGCGAGTACTTGTTGCCGACGATGGCCCAGTAGATGCGCAACACGAAGCTCACGGCGAAGATGTAGCCGGCCGAGAAGTGGACGAAGCGGATGTAGCCCATCAGGAAATTCTCCGACGCCTCGCCAGGCACCGACGGCAACGGGCTGCCGATGAAGTAGCCGGTGACCGCCAGCACCACCATGCACAACGCCATCAGCCAGTGCCACAGCCGCACCGGCGCTTCCCAGACATAGACCGCATTCGGACTGCCGCCCAGCGCTGATGCCATGAGAGTTCTCCTTAGCGGACCGTCACGCGGGTGATCTCCTCGCCCGCGGGCGAGATCACGTGCGTTGCGCAGGCCAGGCACGGATCGAAGCTGTGGATCGTGCGCAGGATCTCCAGCGGCTGCTCGGGCACCGCCATCCGGGTGTTCATCAGCGCGGCCTCGTAGGCGCCGATCTGGTTCTTCGGATCGCGCGGGCCGGCATTCCACGTCGTCGGCACGATGCACTGGTAGTTGTCGATCTTGGTGTTCCTGATCCGGATCCAGTGGCCAAGGGCGCCGCGCGGCGCCTCGCAGTAGCCGGCGCCGCGGGCATCCGATGGCCAGGTCTTCGGATCCCACAACTCGACGTTCGCGGTGGCCGTGTTGCCGGCCTTCAGATTGGCCATCAGCTTGTCGAAGAAGTAGCGCATGCGGTGCGCCGCCCACGAGCACTCGAGGCCGCGCGCCGCCGTGCGGCCGAGCGTGGAGAACAGCGCGGCGACCGGCACATCGAGCTTCTTCAGCACCATGTCGACCGGCTCCTTGAACTCGGGGATGCCCATCGCGTAGTAGATGACGTAGCGGGCCAGCGGCCCGACCTCCATCGGCTGGCCCCTGAAGCGCGGCGACTTGACCCACGAATACTTGGCGCTTTCGTCGAGCTCCTTGATGTCGGTCTTGCTGCCTTTCGTGCCTCTGCCGAGCACGAAGTTCGGCTCGGTCACGCCGTCGAACGGATGCAGGCCCTTGCTCTCGTCCGGATACTGGTACCAGCTGTGCGTGACGTATTCCTGGATCTGCATCCGGTCCTTCAGGTCGACCGGGTGGATCTCCTTCAGGTTGCCGGCCAGGATCGCCCCGCGCGGCATCAGCAGGCTCTTGTTCGAATCGTCGTTGGCGATGTCCGGGAATTCGCCGTAGGCGAGCAGGTTCTGGCTGGCGATGCCGCCGCCGATCGCGCCCCAGTCCTTGTAGAACGAGGCGATCGCCAGCAGGTCGGGGATGTAGACGTTGTCGATGAAGGCGATGGTGTCGTCAATGATCTTCGACACCATGTTCAGCCGTTCCATGTTGATCGCGCCGACCGCGCCGACGCCGTCGACGTTGAGCGAGCACGGCACCCCACCGACCAGCCAGTTCGGGTGCGGATTCTTGCCGCCGAAAATCGTCTGGATCTTGACGATCTCCTTCTGGAAGTCGAGCGCCTCCAGGTAGTGGCCCACCGCCATCAGGTTTGCCTCCGGCGGCAGCTTGTAGCCCGGGTGGCCCCAGTAGCCGTTCTTGAACGGGCCGAGTTGCCCGCTGTCGACGAACTTCTTCAGCCGCGACTGCAGGTCACGGTAGTAGCCCGGCGAGGACATCGGCCAGCTGGAGATCGACTGCGCCAGTTCGGACGTCTTTCTTGGATCCGCCTTCAGCGCCGAGACCACGTCGACCCAGTCAAGCGCGTGCAGGTGATAGAAGTGCACCAGATGATCCTGCGCGTACAGCGTCGCGTGCATCAGGTTGCGGATGATGTTCGCGTTGTCGGGGATCCTGATCTTCAGCGCGTCTTCGACGCAGCGCACCGAGGCGAGCGCGTGCACGCCCGTGCACACTCCGCAGATCCGTTCGGTGAACGCCCAGGCGTCGCGCGGATCGCGGCCCTTGAGGATCACTTCCAGACCGCGCCACATGGTGCCGGTCGACACCGCGTTGCTGATCACGTTGTTGGCGTCGAGGTTGACCTCGACGCGCAGATGGCCCTCGATGCGGGTGATCGGATCGACCACCACCCGCTTGCCCGAGTTGTCGAGTTTGAAGCCCTGCGTTTCGATGACCGGCATGGCTTAGTCCTCCACCTTGATCGACGAGCGCGACTGCTGCGGTCTGCCGGCCGCGGCCCGCTGGATCGCGCTGACCGCCGCGTGCGCGACGACTGCGGCACCGACCACGCCGGCGGCAATCGCGCCGATCTTGTCGGCGTTGGCTTCGACGCCGAATTCCTTGATGTTGGTGAGCCGGTCGTAGAAAGACCCCTTGTCCCAAAAAGCGTCTTCAGAGCAGCCGATGCAGCCGTGCCCGGAACCGATCGGGAAGCTGACGCCCTCGTTCCAGCGAGTGGTCGAGCAGGCGTTGTAGGTGGTCGGACCCTTGCAGCCGACCTTGTACAGGCAGTAGCCCATGCGCGCGCCGTCATCGTCCCATTTCTCGACGAACTGGCCGGCGTCGAAGTGCGGCCGCCGATAGCACTTGTCGTGGATGCGCTGGCTGTAGAACATCTTCGGCCGGCCCTGGCGGTCGAGTTCGGGAATGCGGTCGAAAGCGGCGACAAAAGTGACGACGCCGCTCATCACCTCGGCGATCGGCGGGCAGCCGGGCACCTTGATGATCGGCTTGTTGGTGATGACCTTGTCGATCGGCACCGCCTGGGTCGGGTTCGGCTTCGCGGCCTGCACGCAGCCCCAGCTCGCGCACGAACCCCAGGCGATGATCGCCTTGGCATCCTTGGCCACGTGCTTGAGCTTCTCGACGAAAGGCTTGCCGCCCGGCATGCAATACATGCCGCCCTCGTTCAACGGCGGATTGCCTTCGACGGCGAGGATGTAGTTGCCCTTGTACCTGGTGATGGTGTCTTCCAGCACCGCCTCGGCCTGGTGGCCGGCGGCCGCCATGATCGTGTCGTCGTAATCGAGCGAGATCATCGACAGCACCACATCCTTGGCCAGCGGATGCGCCGAGCGGATGAACGACTCGGTGCAGCACGTGCATTCGAGCCCGTGCAGCCAGACCACCGGCAGCCGCGGCTTGCTCTGCAGCGCCGCCGCCATCTGCTGCGCCTGTGCCGGCGACAGGCCGAGCGAGGCGGCGGTCAGGCTGCAGTACTTGAGAAAGCTGCGCCGCGTGATGCCCTGCCGACGCAAAAGGTCGTAGAACGTCTCGATCATGGCTGTCTCCGCAAAGTCAGCGTGACCGGACCGGCGCAATAACTCCCCCGCGGCGCTGGCCGGTAATTGCGGGCAAGCGTGCGCCCGAGGAGTCGGCCCGGCATTGACGGCCGTCAAACCGGCAGTCAAGGGCGGAATTTCGTAACGACACCCGTTACGCGCGGCCGCGCCACGTGAACCCGAGCGGGACGCTCGGCCATTGCTGTCATCGCCTGGGCAGGCTTGATCGGCGCGGTGCCGCCGTCCGGCCCGCCGCTGTCATCACCAAACCCCGGACCCGACCAAGCAGGCCGCATTCACGATCGATCGTTGGGCGACTGCGACCGGCGCGATCAAGTACGCGGCC
>JBFINI010000225.1:0-5744 GCA_041611275.1 Burkholderiaceae bacterium | reverse complement strand
GGATCAGCGGTCCGAACGTGCGGTTGGTGAGCAGCCAGTCGTGGAAGCGGCGCGACGAGCGCGCGAAGCAGGCCGCCGCCAGCAGCATGAAGGGCGTGGTCGGCAGCAGCGGCAGGAAGATGCCGATCACGCCGAGCAGCACGCACAGTGTGCCGGCACCGATCAGCAGGCTGCGCACCCACGGCGAGTCGTGTTCGCGCACCGCGCTGGCGCCAACGCGCGGCGGCCGCGCCGCGGGATCCTGATCATTGCGCGTGTCCATGGCCGGAAATTAGCGCACCGTCAGCCGGGAGCGCCCTCTCGTAGACTTCGCGCAACGCCGACAGCGCCAAATCCTATCGGTCGACGACGGAACAAGGTCGCTTGCCTGTGCGCCAGAAAACTTCTTCATGAGTTCACCTTCGACGCGCCGGCTGGCGGCAGTGATGATCGCCGATGTTGCCGGCTACAGCCGGCTGATGGAGCGCGACGAAGCCGGCACCCATGCCCGCTTGCAGGAAATCCGCGCGCAGATCACCGATCCTGCCGTCCGCCGCCACGGCGGTCGCATTGTCCGCACGGTCGGCGACGGGCTGCTGGTCGAGTTCCCGAGCGCGATGTCAGCGCTGGAGGCGGCCATCGAGATCCAGCGCACGATGGCCGAGCGCAACAGGACCCTTCCTGCCGCAGCACGCATCGATCATCGAATCGGCATCAATCTCGGCGACATCCTGGTCGACGAGCACGACATCGCCGGCACCGGTGTCAACGTCGCTGCGCGGCTTGAAGCGATCGCGCCGCCCGGCGGCATCGCGATATCGGGCACGGTGCGCAAGCAGGTGCGGCAGGACCTCGGCGTCAGCTTTGTCGATGTCGGCCAGCAGTACGTCAAGAACATCTCACAGCCGGTTCGCGTGTTCGAAGTCGAGCTCGGTGGCCCACCATCGCTGTGGCGGCGGCTGCGCGCGCGGCGCTGGCCGCGTGGACTGGCCGCAGCCGTCGGCGCCGTCGCCATTCTCATCGGCGCCTGGTTCGCCTGGCAACACGCGGTGCCGGCCGAGAAGCCGCCGCAGTCACTGGTCGTGCTGCCCTTTTCCTACCGGTCCGAGACACCGGGTGCCGAGCCGCTGGCGGCATCGCTGACCGCGCAGCTGACCGGTGCCGTCTCGCGCGTCACCGATATCCATGTCATCGCCCCGACGGTTGCCGCTCGCTTCGCCGGCCGCCGCAATGACGTGCAGCAAATCGGCCGCGAACTGAAGGTTCGCTACGCACTTGCCGGCAGCGTCGAAGGCTCGGGCAACCAGATCCGTGTCGCCGTGCATCTGGTCGACACCGACAGCGGCAGCTCGTTGTGGAACACCGAAGTCGATGCGCCGGCCACGACCGCCGAGACTGCGCCGCTGGCTCTGGTCGGCCGGCTGTCGGAATCGTTGCGCACGGCCGTGCGTGCCGCGGAACTGCAGCGCTTTGCCGCCGGTGCGGAATCGTCGAGCGCGTATGCGGCAGCGCTGCTGGCCGCCGATGAACTGCAGAAATCGACCGATCCGCGGCAGCTGCCGCTGATCCGCAACCGTTTCGAGCGCGCATTGCAGCTCGACGCTCAGCATGTGCCGGCGCTGATCGGCTACGCGCACACGCTGGCCTACGAGACCCAACGAGCCGGCGCCAGCCAGCAGCGTGACGTGCTGCTGGCCAAGGCCGACGAGGCCACGCTGCGCGCAGTCACCCTGCAGCCTGCCAATGCCGAGGCCTGGGGCGCGCGCGCCAACGTGCTGTTCTTTCGCGGCCAGCTCGATGCGGCGGCCGAAGCGGCGCAGCGGGCGCTGACGCTCAACCCGTACCTGTTCGTGGTGCATTCGTTCAGTGGGCAGATCCTGCTGGCGCGGGGCCGTGCCGAGGAAGCGCTGTCGGCATTCGACCGGAGCCTCGAACTTCACCCGACCAGCGTGGCCCGCGGCGTGCTGATGCATTTCCGCTGTCGCGCGCTGCTGCTGCTGAACCGATACGCGGAAGCGATCGAATCGTGCGAGCGGGGCATGGCCTTCGGTCCTGAATGGCCCGACTACATGGTGCTGACCGCCGCCTATGCGCTGCAGGGCGACGCGAAGCGCGCCGCCCGGGCCATGGCGGACCTGCGGCGCCTGCAGCCCGCGTTCTCGATCCGCTGGCATCAAGCCCTCGCCGGTCGCAGCAGCGGCGGCGAGACCGCGTTCGATCGACGGCTGCACGACGGGCTGCGCATAGCCGGTGTGCCCGAATAGCACGTCGATCGCGGCGGTCAGCGGCGGACAGCGTCCCAGACCTTCTGCAGCCGTTTGATGCTGACTGGCATCGGCGTGCGCAGTTCCTGGGCAAAAAGCGACACGCGCAACTCCTCCAGCAGCCAGCGGAACTCCTGCAGCCGAAGATCGACCTTGCCCTTGCGCGCGGCCAGCTCGCGCACGAACGGCGTCTGCAGGTGGGCGATCTCACTGAGCCGCTGCGCATCGCGCGCCGGCTCACTCCTGAGTTTGTCCAGCCGCAGGGCAATTGCCTTCAGATAGCGCGGATAGTGGGTTAGCTGCGCCGCTGGCGTGCCGGCGATGAAGCCGCGCGGAAACAGTCGCGCCAGTTGCTGTTCGATATCGGCGCAGGTCGCGGCAAACCCGCGTGCGCCGGCGAGCTTCTTCTGCACCGCCGCCGCCTCCTGCACGATTGTCGTCAGCAACCGGGCGATCTCCTGCGCGATCAGGCTCAGTTTTCCGCGCGCCTCGTCGCGGCGGGCGATGAACGCGGCGCGGTCGGCCGGCCACGGTTCGGCGAGCGCAGTGCGATCGAGCGCCGCATCGATGACCTCGCCGCGCAGCACCTCGAAGCTGGGCAGCGCCTGCGCCAGCGCGGCAATCGTGCCGGCCTGCATCTGCACAGTCTGCAAACCGGCCAGCGACTTTTCGATGAACTTCACCTGCTCCTTGAGCTGCAGGCGGAACAGACGGCGCAGGCCCTGATGCTGCGCTTCGCGCGCCTGCTGCAGATCGTCGAAGACCTCAAGTTCGCAATGATCGTCCCGGTCAACCAGCGCCGGAAAGCCGACCAGCGTCTGCCCGCCGCGGCGGATCTCGAGCAGCTCCGGCAGCTCGCCGAAGTCCCAGTCGGTGATCGTGCGCTGCAGCTCGGGCGCGACCTCGGCGCTGCGTTCAGCCACGGCCTGGAAGCTTTTCTGCGCCTGGCTGCCGAGCTCGGCGCGCAGTTGCGGCAGGTTGCGGCCCATTGCCAGCTGGCGGCCATGCTCGTCGACGACCTTGAAATTCATCGACAGGTGCGCCGGCAGCGTCTCGCGCCGGAAATCCTCGGCGCGGCAGGCGAGCGACTTCTGCGCACGCAGGTCGTCGATCAGCGCCTCGACCAGGGTTCGCCCTTCCTCGGCCATGCTGCCACAGCGTTCGGCAAAACCCGCGGCGTACTCGGGCAGTGGCACGCAATGACGGCGCAGCTTCTGCGGTAGCGATTTGAGCAGCAGGTGCGCTTTTTCCTTGCGCATGCCCGGCACCAGCCAGTCGCAGCGCGCCTCGTCGACCTGGTTCAACGCATAGAGCGGCACGGTCAGCGTGGCGCCGTCACGCGGACTGCCCGGCTCGAAGTGATAGGTCACCGCCATCGTGACGCCGCGCATCTCGAGCGTCTTCGGGAACAGCTCGGTGGTCACCCCGGCGGCCTCGTGCCGCATCAGCTCGTCGCGCGAGAGAAAGAGCAGCTTCGGATCGGCTCTCTCCGCCTGCGCCCGCCATTTCTCGAACTGCGCACCGGTGCAGATATCAACCGGCAGCAGGTTCTCGTAGAAGGCGAAGATCAAGTGGTCGTCGACCAGCACGTCGGGCCGCCGTGTCTTGTGCTCCAGTTCGCGAATTTCGCGCACCAGCTTCTGGTTGTGCGCAAGGAACGGTGCGCGCGTGTCGAACTCGCCATCGACCAAGGCTGCGCGAATGAAGATCTCGCGCGCCAGCTTCGGCTCGAGCGAGCCGAAGTGCACGCGCCGCTGCTGATAGACGGTCAGCCCGTACAGCGTGGCGCGCTCGAAGGCCATGACCTGCGCCGGCTTCTTCTCCCAGTGCGGATCGGCGTGCGACTTCTTAAGCAGGTGCGCACCGACACGCTCGATCCATTGCGGCTCGATGCCGGCCACCGTGCGGGCGAACAGGCGCGAGGTTTCGACGAGTTCGGCCGCCATCAGCCAGCGCCCGGCCTTCTTCACCAGCGGCGAGCCCGGCCAGATGTAGAACTTGATGCCGCGCGCGCCCGCATACGCGGGCGGGCCGCTGCGTGCGTGGCCTTCAGCGTCGAGTACGCGGGTGCCAACGTTGCCGAGCAGTCCGGTCAGCAGCGCCCGGTGCACCGCCTCGAAGGCCGGCTCTTGCGCCAGGTCGAGCGGCACATTCGGCTTCCAGCCCAGTTCCGCCACCAGCGTCACCAGTTGCCCGTGCACGTCGCGCCATTCGCGGATGCGGCGCGCGGACAGAAAGTTGCCGTGCAGCTCGTCAGTCAGCTTGCGGTTCGACTTCTTGTGCTCGATCCGCTCATGCACGAAGTTCCACAGCTTCAGAAAGGCGAGGAAATCCGAGCGCTCGTCGGCGAACTTGCGGTGCGCGTTGTCGGCCGCCTCCTGCGCCGACAGCGGCCGCTCGCGCGGATCCTGCACCGACAGCGCGGCGGCGATCACCAGCACCTCGTGCAGGCAATTGTTCTCGCGCGCCGCCAGCAGCATGCGGCCGACGCGCGGATCGACGGGCAGCCTGGCCAGCTCCGCGCCGATCGGTGTCAGCTCGTTGCGTTCGTCGACCGCATTGAGTTCGGCCAGCAGCTGGTAGCCGTCGGCGATCGCGCGCGCCGGCGGCGGCTCGACGAACGGAAATTCGGCCACCTCGCCCAGGTGCAGCGACTTCATGCGCAGGATCACCGCCGCCAGCGATGAACGCAGGATCTCGGGATCGGTGAACTTCGGCCGCTGGTTGAATTCCGCTTCCTCGTACAGGCGGATGCAGATACCGTCGGCCACCCGGCCGCAGCGGCCGGCGCGCTGGTTGGCCGCTGCCTGCGCAATCGGCTCGATGCGCAACTGCTCGACCTTGTTGCGATACGAGTAGCGCTTCACCCGCGCCAAGCCCGTATCGACCACATAACGGATGCCCGGCACGGTCAGCGACGTTTCGGCGACGTTGGTGGCCAGCACGATGCGCCGGCCCGAGGTGCCCGGCCGGAACACGCGTTCCTGGTCGTCGACCGACAGCCGCGCGTACAGCGGCAGGATCTCGGTCGCCGGCGGATGGTGCTTGCGCAGCGCCTCGGCAGCCTCGCGGATCTCGCGCTCGCCCGGCAGGAACACCAGCACGTCGCCGCGGCCGGCGCGCGCGCATTCGTCGACCGCCTCGACGATGCCGTCCATCAGCGTGCGATCGTCGGCGTCGTCCTCGTCACGATACGGCCGGTAGCGGACCTCGACCGGATAAAGCCGGCCGGAGACATTGACCACCGGTGCCGGCACGCCATCGCGGCCGAAATGTGCCGCGAAACGGTCGGCATCGATGGTCGCCGAGGTGATGATCAATTTCAGGTCCGGCCGCCGCGGCAGGAGTTGCTTCAGATAACCGAGCAGGAAGTCGATGTTCAAGCTGCGCTCGTGCGCCTCGTCGACGATGATCGTGTCGTAGGCGGAAAGCCGCGTATCCGTCTGTGTCTCAGCGAGCAGGATGCCGTCGGTCATCAGCTTGATCGACGCGCCCGGCCGG
>JBFINI010000224.1:0-5763 GCA_041611275.1 Burkholderiaceae bacterium | reverse complement strand
CTCCGCTACACGATCAAGCGCCTGCTCGCGACCATCCCGGTGATGGGCGTGGTGGCGCTGTTCGTCTTTTCGCTGCTGTACATCAGCCCGGGCGATCCGGCGGCGGTGATCGCCGGCGACATCGCCACCGAGGCCGACATCGCCCGCATCCGTGCCCAGCTCGGGCTCGACCAGCCTTACTTGGTGCGCTTCGGCGGCTGGCTGGCCGACCTGGCGCGCGGCGATCTGGGCACCTCGATCTTCACCAAGCTGCCGGTCGCCACGCTGATTGCGCAGCGCGTGGAGCCGACGCTGGCGCTCACCGTCTGCACGCTGATCGTCGCCGTCGGCCTGGCGGTGCCCCTGGGTGTGCTGGCCGCAGCGCGCGCCGGCGGCTGGATTGACCGCGCGGTGATGGCGTTATCGGTACTCGGATTTTCGGTGCCGGTTTTTGTGATTGCCTACGGGCTGATTTTCTTCTTCTCGGTCTGGCTCGACTGGCTGCCCGTGCAGGGCTATCGCAGCTTCAGCGACGGGTTCGTGCCCTTCATCAGCCACATGATCCTGCCGAGCGTCGCGCTCGGTGTGGTCTACATGGCGCTGATCGCGCGCATCACTCGGGCGACGATGCTTGACGTGCTGGCGCAGGACTACGTGCGCACCGCCAACGCAAAGGGGCTGGCACCGGGCACCGTGCTCATCCGCCACGCGCTGAAGAACGCCGCGGTGCCGATCGTCACCATCATCGGCATCGGCGTGGCGCTGCTGATCGGCGGTGTGGTCGTTACCGAGACCGTATTTGCCATTCCGGGGCTGGGTAGGCTGACCGTTGATGCGATCCTGCGCCGCGACTATCCGATCATCCAGGGCGTGACGCTGCTGTTCTCGGCGGTGTACGTGCTGGTCAACCTGCTGGTCGATCTCAGCTATTCGCTGTTCGACCCGCGGATCAGGTACTGAGATGAGCGCCGCTCGGCCGCTCCGAAGGCACTCGCTCCCCCGAAGGGGGACAGCCCGCAGGGCGAAGGGGGCGGCTTGAACGCCGCCGTTGCCGTAGCCGCCGCACCCAAGTCGGTTTCGCCGACGGTGCAGTCGATCAAGGATGCGCTGCGCCGGCACCCGACGGCGATATTCGGCGCAATCGTGCTGCTGCTGATGGTGCTGATTGCGATCTTCGCGCCCTGGCTCGGCACCACCGATCCGCTGGCGCTGTCGCCGATCCGGCGCATGCGTCCGGTCAGCGCCGAGTACTGGTTCGGCTCCGACATGCTCGGCCGCGATGTCTACAGCCGCGTGCTTTATGGCACGCGCGTGTCGCTGTCGGTCGGGCTGGCGGTGGCGGTCCTGGCGACGACGGTCGGGTTGGCGATCGGGCTCATCACCGGGTACCTGCGCTGGCTCGACGCGGTGATGATGCGGGTGATGGACGGCCTGATGTCGATTCCGTCGGTGCTGCTGGCCATCGCGCTGATCTCGCTGACCCGCGCCAGCCTCGAGAACGTGATCATGGCCATCGCGATCACCGAGGTGCCGCGCGTGGTGCGGCTGGTGCGCGCACTGGTGCTGTCGCTGCGCGAGCAGCCGTATGTGGAGGCGGCGATCGCTTCGGGCACGCGACTGCCGGCAATCCTGCTGCGCCACATCCTGCCCAACACGCTGGCGCCGCTGCTGGTCCAGGCCACCTACATCTGCGCTTCGGCGATGATCACCGAGGCGATCCTGTCCTTCGTCGGCGCCGGCACGCCGCCGAACATCCCGAGCTGGGGCAACATCATGGCCGAGGCCCGGAGCCTGATCCAGGTCGCGCCGACGATCCTGCTGTTCCCGGGCATTTTCCTGTCGCTGACCGTGCTGTCCGTGAACCTGCTTGGCGACGGCATGCGCGATGCGCTTGATCCGCGGCTGGCTCGGCGGATGTAGCTGTTGGAATCAATGAGCATGATTTTGGATTTCGGCTCCGATCCGCGCATCGCGCAGCCCGCTGCGCGGGGCGCAAGGTTTGGAACGAGGGGGCTCGGCTGGCCCCCTCGTGCTCCCCGAGCCATGAGTGGGTGTCCATGACGTCGGCGCAACCGCTACTTCGCGTCGAAAACCTGAAGACGCACTTCCACACCCGCGACGGCATCGTTCGCGCGGTCGACGGAGTGAGCTTCGAGGTGATGCCCGGCGAGACGCTGGCCATCGTCGGGGAGTCGGGCTGCGGCAAGAGCGTGACCTCGATGTCGATCCTGCGCCTGCTGCCGATGCCGCCGGCGCGAATCGCTGACGGGCGAATCGAATTCGATGGCCGCAACCTGCTCGATCTGTCCGAACCCGAGATGCGCAAGGTGCGCGGCAACCTGATCTCGATGATCTTCCAGGAACCGATGACCTCGCTTAATCCGGTGCTGACCGTCGGCCGCCAGATCGCCGAGGCGCTGGTGCTGCATCGGGGCATGAGCGAGAAGGACGCAATGGCGCGCGCGATCGAGATGCTGCGCAAGGTGCACATCCCTGAGGCCGAGCGGCGCATCACCCAATACCCGCACGAGCTGTCGGGCGGCATGCGCCAGCGGGTAATGATCGCCATGGCGTTGGCCTGCGGGCCACGGCTGCTGATCGCCGACGAGCCCACGACCGCGCTCGACGTGACGATCCAGGCGCAGATCCTCGAGCTGATGCGCGAACTGCATCGCGAGACGGGCGCGGCGATCATCCTGATCACGCACGATCTCGGCGTGGTCGCCGAAATGGCGCAGCGCGTGATCGTGATGTACGCCGGCCGCAAGGTCGAGGAAGCGCCGATCGAAGAACTGTTCGCGAACCCGCGCCATCCATACACGCGCGGGCTGTTGGGTTCGATGCCGCACCTGGGCGACTCGGTCAACGAGACCGGCAAGCGGCTGGTCGAGATTCCCGGAATGGTGCCGTCGCTAAAGGACCCGGCGCCCGGCTGCCTGTTCGCGCCACGCTGCCCGAATGTCGGCGAGCGCTGCACCGCGGATGTGCCGCCACTCGAATTGCATGCGGCCGGACACTGGGCGGCGTGCTGGCATCCGATCGCTGGGCCGCAGGCAAAGCGAGCCGAGGAGGCCGTGGCATGACTGTGCGAGAAGCCGCGGGCGGCGACGTGCTGCTCGAAGTACGCGACCTCGTCAAGTACTACCCGACGCAGCAGGGCTGGCTGGGCGGCAGCCGGGCAAGAGTGCACGCTGTCGACGGCGTGAGTTTTTCAATCGCCAGTGGCGAAACGCTCGGACTGGTCGGCGAATCGGGCTGCGGCAAGTCGACCACCGGCAAGCTGATCCTGCGGCTGCAGGACCCGACCGCCGGCCAGATCCTCTGGCGCGGCCGTGACATCAGCCGCCTGAGCCCGACGGAAATGCGGCCGGTGCGGCGCGAACTGCAGGCGGTCTTCCAGGACCCGTATTCGTCGCTGAACCCGCGCATCCGTGCCGCCGAGATCGTCGGCGAGCCGCTGCGCAATTTCGAGGATCTCTCCGCCGTCGGCGCGCGCGAGAAGATTGCGCAGCTGTTCGAACGGGTCGGCCTGCGCGCTGATCAGATGGTCAAGTATCCGTTCGAATTCTCCGGTGGCCAGCGGCAGCGGCTCGGCATCGCCCGCGCCCTGTCGGTGCAGCCCAAGCTGATCGTTTGTGACGAACCGGTTTCCGCGCTCGACGTGTCGGTGCAGGCGCAGGTGATCAACCTGCTGATGGACCTGCAGCAGGAGTTTCATCTTTCGTATCTGTTCGTTGCGCACGACCTGGCGGTGGTCGAGCACATCAGCCACCGCGTCGCGGTGATGTACCTGGGCAAGATCGTCGAGATCGCGCCCAAGAAGGCGATCTTCACCCGCCCGCAGCACCCGTATACGGAGGCCCTGCTCGAGGCGGTGCCGGTGCCGAACCCGAAGGTGCGCAAGCAGCGGCGCGTGCTGACCGGCGATGTGCCGAGTCCAATCCATCCGCCGTCGGGCTGCCGCTTTCATACCCGCTGCCCGTATGTCGAAGACCGCTGCAAGCGTGAGGAGCCGCTGCTCAAGCAGGTCACCGCCGGGCAATGGGCGGCCTGTCATCTGCGGCAACCGATCGCGCAACAGGTTACAGAGGAGGCTGCCTCATGAAGCACGAGGCGCGCGCCATCATCAATTTTGCCGCTGCGCCGGCGCGGGAGACCTACGGCGCTGCTCGCGCCAAGGTGATGAGCGAAGACGGATTCGCCGCCGCGCTGACCGAGATCTCGAGTTGGCCTGGTTATGCGCCCACACCGCTGGTTCCGCTTCCCGGCCTGGCGAAGGAACTCGACATTGCTGCACTGACTTACAAGGACGAACGCGGCCGCTTCGGGCTCGGCAGCTTCAAGGCGCTCGGCGGCGCCTATGCGGTGGCCAACGTCCTGCGCGGCAAGGCAATGGCGGCGCGCGGACTGAAGCGGGTGAGTTCGACGCAGCTGTTGTCCGGTGAGTTCGCCGACATCGTGCGTCAGGCCACGGTCACCTGCGCCACCGACGGCAACCACGGCCGTTCGGTCGCCTGGGGCGCGCGGCTGTTCGGCTGCCGCTGTGTGATCTTCGTGCACGAAACGGTCAGCCAGGGCCGGCGCGACGCGATTGCCAGATACGGCGCCGAGGTGCGCGAGGTCAAGGGCACCTACGATGATGCCGTGCGGCACACCGCGGCAACTGCCAAGGCCGAAGGCTGGACGGTAGTGTCCGATACGTCTTATCCGGGCTATCGCGACATCCCGCTCGACGTTATGCACGGCTACGGCGTGATGGCCGCCGAGATCGCGCAGCAGTTGTCGGAGCCGCCGACGCACGTGTTCGCGCAGGCGGGTGTTGGCGCGATGGCCGCTGCAATCTGCGCCAGCTTCTGGTTGCAGTGGGAAGACCGGCGGCCGCGCTTCGTCGTCGTCGAACCGACGCGCGCCGATTGCGTCTACCGTAGTCTTGAAGCCGGCAAGCCGGTGGTCGTCGGTGGGTCGCTCGATACCGTCATGGCGGGGCTCGCCTGTGGCGAGGTCTCGGAGCTGGCCTGGGAAATTCTCCGCGGTGGCGTTAACGTGGCGGTGGCCATCGACGATGCCTACGCGCTGGCGGCGATGCGGCGACTGGCGCAGCCCGCCGCCGGTGATGCGCCGGTGGTCGCCGGCGAGACCGGCGGCACCGGGCTCGGCGCACTGCTGGCGGCGCGCAACGACGCGCATTTGCGCGAAGTGCTCGCGCTCGACCAGAGCTCGCGCGTGCTGCTCATCGGCAGCGAAGGCGATACCGACCCGGCCATCTATCGCAAGGTCGTCGGCCGCTCGGCCGAGGAGGTGCTGGCATGAAAGCGGAACAACTGCGAATCAACGAGGCGCGGCTGCTGTTGCGCCTGAATGAACTGGCCGCCATCGGTGCCACCGCCGACGGCTCTTGCTGCCGGCTGGCGCTGACCGACGAGGACAAGGACGGCCGCGATCGGGTGGCGCACTGGATGCGCGAGCTTGGCCTCGAGGTGCGCATCGACCCGATCGGCAACATCTTCGGCCGCCGTGCCGGCCTTGAGGACATCGAGCCGGTCATGACCGGCTCGCACATCGATACCGTGCGCACCGGCGGACGCTATGACGGCAACCTCGGCGTGCTCGGCGGGCTCGAGGTCGTGCAGGTGCTCAACGAAGCCGATATCCGGACGCGGCGGCCGCTGGTGGTCGGCGTGTTCACCGACGAGGAGGGCGCGCGCTTTCATCCCGACATGCTCGGCTCGCTGGTCTACGCGGGCGGCCTGTCGCTGGAAGAGGCCTACGCGACGGTCAGCATCG
>JBFINI010000223.1:0-5772 GCA_041611275.1 Burkholderiaceae bacterium | reverse complement strand
GCCGCCGATGCCGTAGCCTTCGTAGCGAATTTCCTCATAGTTCACGCCTTCAAGCTTGCCGCTGCCGCGACTGATTGCCGCCTGCAGCTTGTCCTTCGGCACGTTGGCCAGCCGCGCCTTGTCGAGCGCCAGGCGCAGCCGCGGGTTCATGTCCGCTTCGGCACCGCCGTCGCGCGCGGCGACCGTCACTTCACGGATGATCTTGGTCCACAGCGAGCCGCGCTTGGCATCCTGGCGGTTCTTGCGGTGCTGGATGTTGGCCCATTTGGAATGACCGGCCATGATCGATGCAATGCTGTTGCCAGAGGGCGGCGAGTCTAACATTCGAGGTGACGCCGCCCGGCTTGCTACGCTGCGGCGGCAACGATCGAGAACCGAGCGAGGAGAGAAAGAATGGCCGACCCGCTGAACATCGCCAAGGCAGGCGAAACCGAACTAGCGCTGCTGCCGGCGCTGGCCAACCGCCACGGCTGCATCACCGGTGCGACCGGCACCGGCAAGACGATCACGCTGCAGGTGTTGGCGGAGAATTTTTCGCGCATCGGCGTGCCGGTGTTCATGGCTGATGTGAAGGGCGATCTCACCGGCATCAGCAAGCCGGGCCAGCTGAGCGAGAAGATGAAGCAGCGTCTCGATCGCCTCGGCTTTGCCGAGCCGAAATGGGCCGCCTGCCCGGTCACGCTGTGGGACGTCTGGGGCGAGCAGGGTCATCCGGTGCGCGCCACGGTCTCCGACATGGGGCCGCTGCTGATCGCGCGGCTGCTCAACCTGAACGACACCCAGGAAGGCGTGCTGACGCTGGCCTTCAAGGTCGCCGACGACAACGGCCTGCTGCTGCTTGATCTGAAGGACCTGCGCGCGATGCTGCAGTTCGTCGGCGACAACGCCGCGCAGCTGAAGACGCAGTACGGCAACGTCTCGCCGGCCTCGATCGGCGCGATCCAGCGCGGCCTGCTGCAGATCGAGGAGCAGGGCGGCGAGAAGTTCTTCGGCGAGCCGATGCTGAACATCGACGACCTGATGCAGACAACGAACGGCAAGGGAGTCATCAATATCCTCGCCGCCGACAAGCTGATGAACAACCCGCGGCTGTACGCCAGCTTCCTGCTGTGGCTGCTGGCCGAGCTGTTCGAGAACCTGCCCGAGGTCGGCGATCCGGAAAAGCCGAAGCTGGTGTTCTTCTTCGACGAGGCGCACCTGCTGTTCGACGATGCGCCGTCGGCGCTGCTGCAGAAGGTCGAGCTCGTCGTGCGGCTGATCCGCTCGAAGGGCGTCGGCGTGTATTTCGTGACGCAGAACCCGCTCGACATTCCCGACAAGGTGCTCGGCCAGCTCGGCAATCGCGTGCAGCACGCGCTGCGCGCCTTCACGCCGCGCGACCAGAAGGCGGTCAAATCGGTGGCCGAGACGATGCGCAAGAACCCGAAGATCGACGCCGAAAAAGCGATCCTCGAACTCGGCGTCGGCGAGGCGCTAGTTTCGCTGCTCGACGCCAAGGGCACGCCCGGCATCACCGAACGCGTCTTCATTTACCCGCCGGCCTCGCAGATCGGCCCGATCGCACCCGACGAGCGCAAGGCACTGATCAATCGTTCGCTGGTTGCGGGCGTGTACGAGAAAACCGTCGACCGTGAATCGGCCTTCGAGAAGCTGAAGGCGCGGGCCGCGGAGGCCGCGGCTGCCGCCGGCGCGCCGCCGGTACCGGGTGCTCCGCCAGCGGCTGGTGTGCCGGCACCCGCGCAGGCGGGCGGCGGCGTGCTTGGCGGAATCAGCGATCTGCTGTTCGGCTCGACCGGCCCGCGAGGCGGGCGCCGCGAAGGCGTCGTCGATGCGATGGCCAAGAGCGCGGCGCGTTCGGCCGGCTCGGCGATCGCCCGCCAGGTGCTACGCGGCGTACTTGGCTCGCTGCTGGGCGGCAAGCGCTGAAACAGGTTTGTCGGCCTCCCCGCGCGCCGGAGCCCCTCTGCTGCTGCGCTACGCCCGTTCGCGGGCAGCCGGGTCGCGCTGAGGTGCTCGATCTTGCACGCCGAGTTGGCTTCTGGTGCTCGCTGCCGGCCGCCTGATCGCTTATCTGTGAGGAGTCGATTTCATGCAACGCAGAACCCTGTTACTGGCTGCTGCCGCAGCGCCGCTGGCCGCGCAGGCACATCACGGTTGGTCGAGCTTCGATCAGGACAAGCCGGTGTATCTCGCAGGCCGCGTGAAGGCCGTGCGCTGGGCCAATCCGCATGCGGAAGTGGTGATCGAGGTCGACAGTGCACTGAAACTTCCTGCGGATCTGGCTCGCCGCAGTTTGCCGGCGCAGACCCAGCAGGTCGACGGAGCGGCCGTGCTCGCCAGGACGCGGTTACCCGAGAGCGCGGGCGGTGAATGGACGGTGGAGTTCGCCCCGCTGTTTCGCATGCAGGCGTGGGCCGTGCAGGAGCCGAAGGTCGGCGATCGCATCGAGCTTGTCGGCTACATCGCGCCGCAGCTTGCCGGCGGCCGGCTGGTGCGCACCGAATACCTGTTTGTGGGCGGCAAGGCCTACGGGCTGCGCTCTTCGCCGGCCGGCTGACGCCGCTGCCGGTCACTTGCGGCCGTTGCGGCTGCTGTGCAGGTGCGTCCAGTCGATGCCGCGGCGTTCGGCCATCGCCTGGCCGACGGCATCGAGGTCCTGCGCGCCGAGACAGCGTTTCAGCGCCTCGGCGATGACCGTGTCCTCGACTTCACAGTGCTCGCGGTAACGGGTGGCGAATTGCTGCACCAGTTGCGCGTCGAGCTCGATCGATTCGCCGCGTTCGATGGCCTCGAGCACCGTGCGCAGCGATTGCCACAGCTTGCCCATTTCGACATGGTCGTTCTCTAATCTGTCCAGTGCCGCGTTGACGCTGCGCGCCTTGCGTGGCGCCTTGGCCGGCAGCAGGCGACGGAGCAACGGAAAGAGGTCGACTTCCTCGTCCTCGTGGTGCCTCGGCGCGGCCTCGTCGAAGTAGCGGCGAATCGAAGTAGCCGTTACGCGAGCCGGCTCGTCAGCGCCGTTTGCCGCGATGTGCTCGCGCAGGCGCTCGAGGAGGCTGGTCATACGCCTCACGCGGTCGTGACAAGCCAGCCAAAGTTCAAGCGGCTGATCAAAGCCCGCCGCTGGTGTACGAAAGTCGATGAAAGACACCTGCTAGCCCTCGACTCCAGCGGCGTTTCCTCTGCCCAAGACACTCATGAAGACGCAGTTTGCGAGCTGTGACAGTCTGCGCAACAACGTTCCCGCTTGCCGTTGATTTGTATCAAGCTGCCTGGCACCCGGCGCCTGTCCTCAGGCTAGGCGCAGCGGCCACAACGGATCGCGTTGCAACGCGGTGCCGACGATGTAGGCGAATGTCAGCATGGCCACGACGAAGGCTGTTGTCCGGGCACGGCGCGTGCGGCCATAACGCAGCGCGAAGGCACCAAGCACGATGTAGGCGAGCAGTCCCACGATCTTGGCTGCCAGCCACGGCTGCGCCAGCGGAGACAGCCGGGCCAGCACGGCCATGCCGATCGCCGTGGCAAGCAGCAGCGTATCGACTACGTGCGGCGAGACGCGGACGAAGCGCGCCTGCAGCAGCGGCGAGCTGGCCAGCATCAACGCGCCGCGGACGACAAAACCGGCGCTGCTGGCAATCACGCAGCCCACGTGCAGCCATTTCAGCGATTCGTAGATCACCCCGGCCGGCCGTCGGCGCGTGGCCGCAGGTAGATGACCAGATTGCGCGCGGCCCACGGCACGAAGGCCGCGCACCACAGCGCAATTGCCAGCGGCGTCAGCCAGCGGCTCTGCGCCGGCCAGGCATCGACTAGGATGCGCACCAGCACGGCCGCCTGCAGGGTCCAGAACAGCCACCAGGTCAGATCATCGGCAAGCAGGTTGCGGCCGCCGTGACCGGCGGTGACGCGAGTGACCATCGCGAAGGCCACGCCGCCGAAGAAGCCCATCGTCAGCGCGTGCAGCGGCGCCAGGCCGAGGCCTGCCTGCGGCACGCCGAGCATCACGACGGCCTGGTTCCACGCATACAGCGCCAGCGCAATGCCGAGCCAGAGAAAGCCCAGGTGCAGCATCGCCAGCAGGCGATTGCGCAGGCTCTGAACGACGCCCCAGCGCCAGGCGACGAAAAACAGCAGCGCCGCGCCGGCGATATCAACCGCCAGCCGCAGCACACTGATCGCCGGCCCCGGCGCGAACACCGAGCCCAGCGGCAGCAATCCATGCGCGATGACGAGGCCGACGAACGCGGTCAGCAGCCACAGCGGTCGCCACGCGTCGAGCAGCGGCACCACGCTGGCGGTGAAGAAAGGAATCAGCCGGTGCGCGACGGTCACATACACCGGCGCAATGAACAGCCACACCGACAGCATCTCGGCGCTGTGGATCCAGTTGGCTGACAGATCGGCAACGCCGTAGGCAAAGGCGAGGTGGGCGAGGTTGCCGACCGCAAAGGCAATCAGCACCAGCCGCGCATGGACCCGGTCGGCCACGCGGCTGGCGCGATACAGGACCAGAAAACGCAGCAGCAACGCCGCCCAGCCGGCGGCCATCAGCAGTGCGCCGGTGGCCACCAGCAGCGCGTTGAACTGCGCACCGGCGAGCGCGAGCACAAGCCCCGCCATCGCCAGCAACCCGGGCAACAGCAGCGGCCGCGCCGCGGGCCCGTCGACGTTCAGCCACTTCGGACCGGCGGTGAACAGGAAGCCGAACATGAAGAACGGCAGGAAGCCGTTGGCCATCGTCCAGCCGTGCAGCCAAGACGGCGGCAGCGCCAACAGCAATGGCGCGCCAAGTGCGCGGGCAAGTAACTGCGCCAGCCACCACAGCGAGACGGCGGCGAGGCCGCACATTCCCAGGAAGAAGAACAGTCGATGCGGCGCGACCAGCAGCCAGCGCAGCGAGGCGCCGCCAGTCGGCGCGTCCATCCGAACGGTCACGGGAATCGCTGGCCGCCGCGCGGCCGGACGTTCGACGTTTCCGGTCGGGGCCATCGGCTGCCGTCAGCCGCGCAGGAACTGCGGTACCAGCGGGCCGATCGCGTCGAGCGTGTTCTTCAGCAGCAGGCCGTATTCGGTGTCGCCTTCCATCACCAGCACGCGCTCGAAGAACAGCGTATCGGCATCTTCGCGGCCTTCGGCCAATTGCCGGAACGCCTCGGCTGGCGCCGCGATGCGCAGCTGCACCGGGCCGCCCGGCGAGGCCGGCATGAAGCCGCGTTGACCGAGCATCAGCCGGAATCGCAGGCCGAAGTCGGTCACACACAGTTCGACCGTCTGGCCGGACAGCGAAGCGCGCGCTGACGCATCAAGCCGCGGCAGCAGCACGCGGTCGAGCAGCAAGGCCAGCGCCATTGACGGCGGTTCGACCGGCAGTCGCTCGATCAACCGGCGCAGCACAGCGGGTGGCGCCGGCGGCGTCGGCAATCGCAGCCCGCTGCGTGGCTGTCCGGAATTCATGCGCGGCTCCATTCGAAGCCGGGCTTGCCGAGCAAGTAGCCGTTGGCAAGTTTGCCCGGCAGATCGAGTTCGCGCAGTGCGCGCATCGCCGCGGTGGCATCTTCGCCGTGATTGAAGACGCGATCGTAGGCGTCGATGACTTCGACGAAACGCCGGCTCGTGGGCGACAGCCGCAGCCGCGTGACGTCGGCCGCGGCAAGGTGCTCGCGTTCGCCGAGCGCGCACATCAGCCGCGCCGATAGCGTCTGCAGGCCGTTCAAGGCGAGGAATTCCTCGCCTTCCTGCGTGCTGAGCAGCAGTCCGTCGGCGTGCTCG
>JBFINI010000222.1:0-5774 GCA_041611275.1 Burkholderiaceae bacterium | reverse complement strand
GCGCCGGCCGACTCGATCACGTCCGGGTAGATCGTGCCCTGCGCCAGCCATTTCGCCTTCGGCAGCTTGGCGGCTTCCTCCTGGAAAACGTGAACGAACTCGCGGCCAATGATCTTGCGCTTCATCTCGGGGTCGGCAACGCCGGCAAGCTTGGTCATGAAGCGCTCGCTGGCGTCGATGTGGATCAGGTGCAGGCCCATGTGCTTGTCGAAGGTGTCGACCACCTGCTCGGGTTCGTTCAACCGCAGCAGACCGGTGTCGACGAACACGCAGGTAAGCTGCGTGCCGATTGCCCTGTGGATGAGCGCCGCGGCGACCGACGAGTCGACGCCGCCCGACAGGCCCAGGATCACCTCGTCGCCGCCGACCTGTGCGCGGATCTTCGCCACCGCCTCCGTCACGTAGTCGGGCATGTTCCAGTCGCCGTGGCAACCGCAGATCTCGCGCACGAAGCGGGTGAGGATCGCCTGCCCCTGCTGGGTGTGCGTGACTTCGGGGTGGAACTGCACGCCGTAGTAGCGGCGATCCTCGTCAGCCATGCCGGCGATCGGGCAGCTTTCGGTCGAGGCCATCAGCGTGAAACCCCGCGGCAGCTCGACGACTTTGTCGCCGTGGCTCATCCACACTTTCAGCATGCCGTGCCCCTCGGCCGTGCGAAAGTCCTCAATGCCGCCGAGCAGCTTCGTGTGCCCCCGTGCCCGCACTTCTGCGTAACCGAACTCGCGCTGCGCGCCGGCCTCGACGCGGCCACCGAGCTGCTGCGCCATCGTCTGCATGCCGTAGCAGATGCCGAGCACCGGCACGCCGAGTTCGAACACGACCTGCGGCGCGCGGTCGGTCGACTCCTCGTAGGCCGACATGTGGCTGCCGGACAGGATCACCCCTTGCGGCGCGAAGTCACGGATGAACGCAGCCGGCACGTCGTTGGGATGGATCTCGCAGTACACGCCGGCCTCGCGCACGCGGCGGGCGATCAGCTGCGTGACCTGCGAGCCAAAGTCGAGGATCAGGATCTTTTCGTGGCTCATGCTCGCTTCAGTCGTCGGGCTGACGCCGCTTCGTCGCGGAAGGCACGACGCGAACCGCCGCGCGTCGCCGGCCGAGCGACGTCCCGTGGTCCGGCCTATTCGACCCGGTAGTTCGGCGCTTCTTTGGTGATCTTCACATCGTGCACGTGGGATTCGCGCACGCCTGCATTGGTGACCTCGACGAACTCGGCGCGCGTGCGCATTTCCTCGATGTTTCGGCAGCCGCAATAACCGAGTGCCGAGCGCAGCCCGCCAGCCAGCTGAAAAATGATCGTCAGCACGCTGCCCTTGTACGGCACCATGCCCTCGATGCCTTCGGGCACGAACTTGTCGACGTTGGCATCGTTGTCCTGGAAGTAGCGCTCGGCCGAGCCTTCCTGCATCGCGCCCAGGCTGCCCATGCCGCGATAGCTCTTGTACGAGCGGCCCTGGTAGAGGATCACCTCGCCCGGCGCCTCCTCGGTGCCGGCGAACATCGAGCCGAGCATCACGCTGGAGGCGCCAGCCGCGATCACCTTGGCGACGTCACCCGAGTAGCGGATGCCGCCGTCGGCGACCAGCGGCACGCCGGTACCGGCCAGCGACTTGGCGACATTGGCCACCGCGGTGATCTGCGGCACGCCCACGCCGGTGACGATGCGTGTGGTGCAGATCGACCCCGGGCCGATGCCGACCTTCACGCCGTCGGCGCCAGCTTCCAGCAAAGACTTTGCCGCGGCAGCTGTGGCGATGTTGCCGCCGATCACATCGACCTGCGGAAAATTGCTCTTGACCCAGCGTACGCGGTCGAGCACGCCTTGGCTGTGACCGTGCGCGGTGTCGACGACTAGAACGTCCACGCCCGCCTTGACCAGCAGCTCGGCGCGCTGCTCGGAATCCGCACCGGTGGAAATCGCTGCGCCAACGCGCAACTTGCCGTGCTCGTCCTTCGCCGCCAGCGGATGCTCGGTCGCCTTGTTGATGTCCTTGACTGTGACCAGCCCGCGCAGCTCGAACTCCTTGTCGACCACCAGAACGCGCTCGAGCCGGTGCTTGTGCAGCAGCGCCTTGGCCTCTTCGAGACTGGCGCCCTCCTTCACCGTGACCAGCCGTTCCCGCGGCGTCATCACGGCGGATACCGGTTCGTCCAGCCGCTCTTCGAAACGCAGGTCGCGGTTGGTAATGATCCCCACCACCCGCTTGCCCTGCACCACCGGAAGACCGGAAATGCCATGCTCGCGCTGCAGGGCGATCGCCTCGCCGACGCGCATGTCGGGTGGAATCGTGATCGGATCACGCAGCACGCCGGCCTCGAAACGCTTGACCTTCAGCACCTCGGCGGCCTGTCGTTCCGGCGACAGGTTCTTGTGCACGATGCCGATGCCGCCTTCCTGCGCCAACGCAATGGCCAGCCGCGCCTCGGTCACGGTGTCCATTGCCGCCGCGACAAGGGGAAGATTCAGGCGGATGTTGCGGGTCAGGCGCGTTGCGAGCTGGGTCTCGCGGGGCAGGACGGCCGAATAAGCCGGCAGGAGCAGAACGTCATCGAAGGTCAGCGCTTTTTCGCTCAACCGCATGGCAAATCCTCATGACGCAAAAGCGGATTATACGCAGTGCCCTCGCGGATCCACGGTTGGCGAACATCGGCAAAGCACGCGGAAGCTGCCGTTCAACCATACGAGTACGGGCGCGAGGCGGCGGCGCCGCGAACACATTAATCCGCTCAGGCGAGTGCGCCGCAATTGCCGGCCGCGCCGCGCTCCGCGACAATGGTTTGTCTTGCAAGGAGCACCGATGCCATCCTCGTTCTCTCGTCTGCTGCTGCTTGGCGGCGCCGCGATCGCCACTTTGGTCACTGCTGCTCCTGCCACCGCGCAGTGGGCCTGGCGCGATGGCACCGGCAAGATGGTCTTTTCCGATCAGTCGCCACCGAAATCGGTACCGGAAAAGAACATCGTTCGGCGCCCCGAGGCACCGGCCGAGCCTCGATACAACGCACCGGCGGCCAATCCCACCGAAGGCACGGAACAACCCAAGCCTGCCATCGAGGTGCCCAAGCCGGTGGCCAAGGCCGCCGCACCACAGACGCTCGCCGAGCGCGAAATCGAGTCGCGCCGCCGCCAGCAGGAACAAGCCGAAGCGAAAAACAAGGCCGCCGACGAAGAACGGCGCAAGACGCAGATGGCGGAGAATTGCGAGCGGCTGCGCAGCTACCAGCGGGCGCTGAATGACGGCCTGCGCATCGCCCGCGTAAACCCCGCCGGCGAACGCGAAGTCCTCGACGACCCCGCACGGGCTGCCGAAATCGAGCGCACGCGCTCGCAAATCCAGCAGCATTGCCGTTGACAGCGGCCGGCGTTCATTTCGCGGTCGTCCTCGCGTTGCCTCGGCGCACGACCGCCCGGAGTCGTCGCGCCTCCTTCGGATCGAGCGACAGCGGCCGGTAGATCTCGACCCGGTCGCCGTCCCGAAGCCGCTCGGTCGACTCGCACTGCCGGCTGAACACGCCGACCCGAAGCGCGCCGGCTCTCAGCTCTGCCACCTCCGCCCGAACACCGCTCGCTTCGATCGCTTCGGCCACGGTAACGGGGCGCGGCAATAGCAGCTTGCGCTCGAAGGTCAGTCCCGGCCGCAGGTAGACGACCGTGATGCGCAGCGCCCGGCGGTCAGGGGCTGCCATACAACGCCTCGGCGCGGCGGGTAAACGAATCGACCAGCGAGCCGGCGATGCTCTCAAACACTGGCGCGATCGCCCGGCCCAGCAGGCCCGGCGCGAAGTCATACTGCAATAGCAGGTGCACCTTGCAGGCTCCCTTGCCGACGGGCTTGAAGTGCCAGCTGCCGGCGAGCCGGCGGAACGGGCCCTCGACCAGGTTCATGCGAATCGTCTGCGGCGGCAGGTTTTCATTGCAGGTGGTAAAGCGGCTGCGCACGCCACGGTAGTGGATGGCAATCGTCGCATCCAGCAGGCCATCACGGCGCGGCCTGACCTGTGTCGACTCGCACCAGGGCAGGAAACCCGGATAGTCCCTGACCGCAGCGATCAGCGAGAACATCTGCTCGGCAGAGTAAGGGACGAGTACGCTGCGCTCGACACGATGCATGGTTGATAAGATGGAATTCTAGCGGCGCGCCTGCCGCCACTGTGCCGCTGATGTCCATCGTCCAGAACAAGAAGGCCGTCTTCGACTACACGGTCGAAGAACGGTTCGAGGCCGGCCTCGTGCTCGAGGGCTGGGAGGTCAAGTCGATCCGCGCCGGCCAGGTGCAGCTCAAGGAAGCGTATGTGATCGTGCGTGGCGGCGAAATCTTCCTGCTCAACGCGCACATCACGCCGCTGAAAACCGCCTCCACCCATGTGCAGCCGGAGCCGACACGTACGCGCAAGCTGCTGCTGCGCTCCGAGGAGATCCGCAAGCTGATCGGCAAGGTCGAGCGCGCCGGCTATACGCTGGTGCCGCTGGATCTGCACTACTCAAGGGGCCGCATCAAGCTGGCCGTCGGGCTGGCCAAGGGCAAGCGGCAGTTCGAGAAGCGGGCCGCCGAATCGGCAAAGGACTGGAAGCGCGAGCAAAGCCGACTGCTGAAACAGCGTTCGCGCTAGACGGGGGATAAAGCGGCACCCGATGCAAATGCGGTCGGCGTCAGCCACCGCATCGAGCCGGTTGCGAGCGACGAACGTTTGACAGCGCCGATTCGCGCCGCTTACCGTAAACGACGTTGGGGCCAGAGGCGCGGTCGGCCGGTGCGGGGGAAACGATGAAGAAGCCTGGACAGAGAGGCGCGCGACTGCTTGCGCTGTGCATGCTGGGGTGGCTGTTGTTCAACTACCCGGTCCTGGCGCTGTTCAACCGCCCCGGCACCTTTCTCGGCGTGCCGGTGCTGTACGCGTGGATCTTCGGCGCCTGGATCGTACTGATCGTGCTGATGGCCAGCGTGGTCGAGCGCGACGACTAGTCGCACGTCGATGCTGCAAGGCTGGATCATCATCGTCGCGTCGTTCGCCTATCTCGGGCTGCTGTTCGCCATCGCCTATTACGCTGACCAGCGCGCCGACAGTGGCCGCCCGGTCATCGCCAGCCCCTACATCTACAGCCTGTCGCTGGCCGTCTACGCGACCGCCTGGACCTTCTACGGCAGTGTCGGCCGCGCTGCCGGCGATGGCGTCGGCTTCCTGCCCATCTACATCGGACCGACGCTGATGATCGCGTTGTGGTGGATCGTGATGCGCAAGATCCTGCGCATCTCGAAGCAGAACCGCATCACGTCGCTGGCCGACTTCGTCGCCTCGCGCTACGGCAAGAGCGCGCTGCTGGGCGGCGTGGTCACGATCATCGCGATCATCGGCATCGTGCCGTACATCTCGCTGCAACTGAAGGCGATCTCCAACAGTTTCACGATCCTGGTTCAGTATCCGGACATCATCATGCCGGCCAAGCTCGGCGCGGCGCCGCTGCTGCAGGACACGGCGCTGTGGGTGGCGCTGATCCTGGCATTGTTCACGATCGCCTTCGGCACCCGCCACCTCGATGCCGCCGAACACCATCCGGGCATGGTGGCGGCGATCGCCTTCGAGTCGCTGGTCAAGCTGCTGGCTTTCGTCGCCGTTGGCGTGTTCGTGACCTGGGGCATCTACGACGGCTTCGGCGACGTCTTTTCGCGCGCGGCGGCGGTGCCCAAGATCGCCCAGTTGCTCACCCCGCTCGAAGGCGTGGCCGGTGCCTACGCGAGCTGGGTCTGGCTGACCATCCTGTCGATGCTGGCGAT
>JBFINI010000221.1:0-5798 GCA_041611275.1 Burkholderiaceae bacterium | reverse complement strand
GTCGGCAAGACGCGCCTGGTCGGCGACGTCGCCTTCGCCGAAGCCGCTGCGGTCGCCGGCGCGATCACCCCGGTGCCGGGCGGCGTCGGCCCGATGACGATCGCCTGCCTGCTGCGCAATACCGTCATTGCTGCCTGTCGCATTCACAGCGTGCCGCTGCCCGCCGGCCTCTGAGGTCGCCGCCCTGCTCCGCAAGCCGGCCCAGTGCTGCCGGCGATCAACACCCGTCGGCTTACTTGGACTACGGTAAAGCCGTCAGCCTTGGATGGAGTGTTGCGCGATGAGCCAAGGAAGATTTGTCGATCGCCGCGATGCCGGCCGGCAACTGGCACAACGACTTGCGGCACTGAAGCTCGAGCAGCCGATCGTCTTTGCCCTGCCGCGCGGCGGTGTGCCGGTGGCGGCCGAAATCGCCGCTACGTTGAAAGCGCCGCTCGATCTGGTGCTGGTACGCAAGATCGGTGCGCCGATGCAGCCGGAACTGGCCGTCGGCGCGATCGTCGACGGCGAACAACCGGAGCTGGTGGTCAATCACGACATCGCGCGGCAGACGGGGGCCGACGACGAGTACATCGAAAGCTGCAGCGCCCGCGAGCTTGTCGAGATCGATCGCCGGCGCGCGCGCTACCTGGGTAGCCGGCCGCGGCTCGACCCGCAGGGCCGGACAGTCGTCGTCGTCGATGACGGCATCGCCACCGGCGCGACGACCATCGCCGCCCTGCGCGCGCTGAAACGGCGCGGTGCCGCACGCCGGATCGTCGCCGTGCCGGTCGCGCCCATTGACACCATCGAGCGCCTGCGGCACGAGGCCGAAGACGTGATCTGCCTGCTGCAGCCCGCCGACTTCTGGGGAATTTCGGCCTTCTACCTTGATTTTCACCAGCTCGAAGATGCCGAGGTCACGTGTGCGCTTGAAGATGCCGCCGCCCGGCACGGCGCCCCGACATGAACCCCTACGCCCCTGCGACGGGCGATCGCCTTCCCGCACAGCGCGAAATTACTTCCGTAACCCCGCGCCGCCGCTGGCCGCGGTCCCCGGACACTGGTGCTCGCAAGCGCGGCGCATCCGCACGGCGTTACGCGCTTTTCTGCCGGTCTCGGTGCGCGTATCGAGTATCCGACCTGATGACGCTCCGCTAGCCCGATGAGCGCCGCCACCCGCACCGAGCCGGTCTCCACCCGCGGCGAGACGACGTCCGAAAAGGTTGCCCTGCTGTCGCGCCCGTCCACTTATGGCGCACAGGTGAGTGCTGTCGAGTGCGTCGAAACGCACATGTCGCTGCTGTTCTTCACCGGCGACACCGTTTACAAGCTGAAGAAGCCGGTCGTCTACTCTTTCCTCGATTTCAGCACGCTGGCCGCGCGCGAGCGCAACTGCCGCGACGAACTGCGGCTGAACCGGCGGCTCGCGCCCGACGTCTACCTCGGCCTTTCGAAGATCACCCGCGAGGCTGACGGCACGCTGGCGCTCGACGGCGCTGAACCCGTCGTCGACTGGCTGGTCCGCATGCGCCGGTTGCCGCACCGCGAGATGCTCGACCAGCGTATCGCCGCCGGCAGCGTCGCGCCAGACGAGATCGACGCCGTGGCGGCGGTGCTGACTCGGTTCTACACCGGCCTATCGCCAAGCCGCCTTGGCGCCGACGAGTATGTCGCGCAACTGCGCAACGAACATCGGGTCAATTGTGAGGTGTTGGCCGGATTCGAGTCTTCACTGAGCGAGCCGCTGCTTGCCGACGTGCAGCGTTTCCTCGACCAGGACCACGTGCTACTGCGTGCGCGCATCAAGGCGGGCCGGATCGTCGATGGCCACGGCGACCTGCGGCCGGAGCACGTGTGCCTGAACACGCCACCGGTGATCATCGATTGCCTGGAATTCAACGAGCGCCTGCGCCAGGTCGATCCGTTCGACGAGATCACGTTTCTCGGCATGGATTGCGCACGGCTCGGCGCTGCCTGGATCGGAGCGCAGCTTCTCGCGCGGTTGTCGCAAGCGCTCGGCGATGTCGTCGATCCGCACCTGCTGCGCTTCTACGCCCGATACCGCGCCTGTATCCGCGCCCGTCTCGCCGTGGCTCATCTGGGCGAACCGACGACGCGCGATCCGCAGCGCTGGCCGCTGCAGGCGCGTGCCTATCTGCGCGTCGGCCACGATTTCAATCCAGCACCGTCAGCTCGGTAGTCGCCAGGCCGCTCGCCAGGCACTCGACCGCGCGGGCGAACAACGGCGCGGCCGGCTCGAAGATCACCCGCTCGCGCGCGGTGTCACTCAGTTGCGGCGCCGGCACCGTGTCGCCGACCACCACCGCCGACAGCGCCGGATCGAGCAGCATTTCCTCCGCCCCGGCCGCGAACAGCCCGTGCGCGGCAAAGGCGATCACGCGCTGCGCGCCGGCGGCCAGACAGGTCCGGGCAGCGCGGCGCAGCGTGCCGCCGGTGCTGATCAGGTCGTCAACCAGCAGCACGGTCGCACCCGCCACTTCTCCGGCCAGCAGCGAGCCGCTGACCTGGCCGCCGCTGCGCCGCTTCTCGATGAAACCGTTGCCGACCGGCCGCTCGAGACGGCGCTTGAGGAGTTCGCCGAAGAGCTGCGCGCGTTTCACGCCGCCCGGGTCAGGTGAAACCACCGCCACCAATCCGTCGCCGGCGAACTGCGCGGCGCGCGCCGCGAACAGCACCGCCGCGTCGATGTGCACGGTCGGGATGCGGAACGCATTCTGCAAGGCGGTGATCGAGTGCGTCTCCAGGGTAACCACCGCATCAATGCCGACCGCCTCGACCAGTTGCGCCAGGTAACGCGTGCTGACCGGATCGAATGGTTTGGTCTGCCGCTCCTTGCGTCCGTAGGCCAGGTACGGCACCAGTGCCGTGATCCGTGCCGCGCCGTGATCACGCAGCGCCGCGCAGAAGAACAGCAGGCGCACCAGCTTGTCGTCACCGCTGGCATGCGCATCACCGTGCAGGCTCTGCAGCACGTAGACATCGTCGCCGCGCACCGACACCAGCGGCCGCGCCTTGTGCTCGCCGTCCTCGAACTCGCGCTCTTCGTGCGCATCCAGCGGCCGGCCGAGCGCCGCGGCTACGCCTTCACCGAAATCGCGCGAGGCGTTCAACGCAAACAGCCGCATCTTCGCGTCCTTTTCCTTCCGCTTGGTACGTCATTGTGAACATGGCGAGTGTCGCCGGGCCACCCAAGCGTTTGCCCGCCTGCGCGGGGCGGGCCTGCCGCCACTGAGGCCACGCCAAGCTAGCGCGCGGCGGTAACGCGCCATTGAGATCGGTCAAGCCGCGCGCGAACATGGGCGTTACGTTGCTTGCGAAACCGGTTCGCCGATGGTCCAGACCGACGCTGCCTGCAGTCCGCTGCTGACCGACCTGTACGAGCTGACGATGCTGCAGTCGTACCGGGCCAGCGGCATGAATGAGCTCGCCTCGTTCGAACTGTTCGTCCGCGCGCTGCCGCCGAAGCGCAACTTCCTGCTGGTTGCCGGCCTCGAGCAGGTCGTCGACTATCTGCAAGCCCTGCACTTTGCGGACGATGATCTGCACTGGCTCGCCTCGACCGGCCGTTTCGATGAATCATTCCTGGCCTCGCTGCGCGATCTTCGCTTCACCGGTGACCTCGATGCGATGCCGGAAGGCACGGTCGCCTTTGCCGACGAGCCCTTGCTGCGGGTGACGGCGCCGTTGCGCGAGGCCCAGTTGATCGAAAGCCGGGTGCTCAATCTGCTGCATCTGCAGACGCTGGTGGCCAGCAAGGCGGCGCGTTGCGTGCTGGCCGCCGGCGGGCGAACCTTGATCGACTTCGGCCTGCGCCGGGCGCACGGGGCCGAGGCTGGCCTGCTGTCGGCACGGTCGAGTTTCCTCGCCGGCTTTGCCGGAACCGCCACGGTCGAGGCCGGGCGTCGCTTCGGTGTGCCGATCTTCGGCACCATGGCGCACTCGTTCGTGCAGGCACACGACGACGAAACCGCCGCGTTCGCCAATTTTGCGCGGGCGCAGCCGCGAAACACGACGCTGCTGATCGACACCTACGACACCGCCCGCGCCGCGCACAAGGTTGTCGCGCTGGCGCGCAGCGGCGTCGCCGTGCAGGGGGTGCGCATCGACAGCGGCGATCTCGCCGCGCATGCGCATGAGGTGCGGCGCATCCTCGACGCCGGCGGGCTGACCGAGACACGCATCTTCGCCAGCGGCAATCTCGATGAGGATCGTCTGCACGAACTGGTCTCGAACGGTGCACCCATCGACGCGTTCGGGGTCGGCACGCGGATGAATGTCTCGGCCGACGCGCCGTTTCTCGACTGCGCCTACAAGCTGGTCGATTACGCTGGCCGGCCGCGGCGCAAGCGCTCCGAGGGCAAGGCGTTCTGGCCCGGCCGCAAGCAGGTCTTCCGTTCATTCGACGCGCAGGGCCGCATGGCTGGCGATATGCTGACGCTGGCCGACAGCCTGGCCGCCGGCACTGCGCTGCTCGAGCCGGTACTGCGCCGCGGCGAGCGCGTGGCGCCCGCGCCGCCGCTTGACACATTGCGCGCGCGTGCGCAGCAGCAGATGGCGGTGCTGCCCGAGCCGTTGCGGACGCTGCCAGCGGCAACACCTTATCCGGTCGCCGTCGCGCCCGTGCTGCGTTCGCTGGCCGACGCCGTCGACGCGGCACTTGAGCCCCACGATTAAGCTGCAATCAGGGGCGCACTCATGGATGGTCCGTTTGCCGTTCTTAACAGCGATCAACGCCAGCGCCGAAAGCACGGTTATGGTGATTACGTGAACTGACCAGGAGCTGGCAATGCGCCGCAATCCGACTCCGCCAATGCCCGCAGATCCCGCCATCGACGCCCGCATCGTGCAGCGCCCCGACGGTTACCACTGGCTGACGGCCGACGGCAAACGCGAAAACGGACCGTTTGCCACCTTCGAGCAAGCCGAGCTCGATCTGCGCGCCGACGAGCATTCGGACGTCGAACCCGACGAAACGCTGGCCGAGGCCGAAAGCGAGATCGGCATCGCCGACTGGATCGACCCCGAGACCGGCGAACCCGGCGAAGAGGAGCGGCCGCGCCTGGAAGATCACTGAGCGCCGCGGCAGCCATCATGCCGCCTACACCCGAGTACTTCGAACACGGCGCCGATATCGGCATCATCGGCCGTGGCGCGAGCCTGGAGCAGGCGTTTGCCGATGCGGCCGCAGCGATGTTCGCCATCATGGTCGAGACCGAGGCGGTGCAACCGGCCTTGCAGGTCGACGTTGCGTTCACTGAGGACGACGTCGAACTGGCGCTGGTGCGCTGGCTCAATGCGCTGCTGGCCCAGGCGCGCGAGACCGGCGCCGTGTTCAGCCGCTTCGAATTGCTGCGCGATGGAACGCACTGGCGCGGCCGGGCCTTCGGCGAGCGCTGGCGCGACGCGCATGCGCGCGGCACCGAGGTCAAGGGCGCGACACTGACGGCGCTTTCGGTGCAGCAGGACCGAGACGGCTGGCAGGCGCGCTGTGTCGTCGACGTCTGAGGAGACTTTATGGATCTGAGCCGGCTCGAACGGATCGACGACTGGACCTGGCGCGTCAGGCGCCGCGCCGAAACAACCGGCGGCGAGGCGCTGCTGTATGGCGACCGCGTGCTGATGGCGGCGATGGACGACAAGGTGCTCGAACAGCTCGGCAACGTCGCGCAGCTGCCGGGCCTGGTGGGCAGCGCGATGGCGATGCCCGATGCGCACTGGGGTTACGGCTTTCCGATCGGCGGCGTGGCGGCGTTCGATCCCGCGGCCGGCGGCATCATCTCCGCGGGCGGGGTCGG
>JBFINI010000220.1:0-5805 GCA_041611275.1 Burkholderiaceae bacterium | reverse complement strand
CGCTGACTGCCGCGCTTCGCCAGATCGCGGGCATCGTCGAGGCCGCCGGGCTGCAGGTGATGTTCGACACCAGCACCTTGCAGGTGCTGGAACTGGCGCCCTTTACCGGCCACTCGCTTGCCGCGATCGGCCGCCAGGCCGATGTCGCCGTGGTGCTCGGCGGCGACGGCACGATGCTCGGCATCGCGCGCGAACTGTCCTCGTTCGGCATACCGCTGATCGGCATTAATCACGGACGGCTGGGCTTTATCACCGACATCCCGGTCGACCAGATTCCGGACGTTTTGCCGGCGATGCTCAGCGGGCAGTTCGAGACCGACCGGCGCACGATGCTCGATGCCGAGGTGCGCCGTCGCGGCGAGGTCATCTACCGCGCGCGCGCCGTCAACGACGTGGTCATCTCGCGCGGTGTTTCCGGCGGTATGGTCGAGTTCACGGTCCGCGTCGACGGCGTAACGATGTACAACCAGCGCGCTGACGGCGTGATCCTGGCCACGCCGACCGGATCCACCGCCTACGCGCTGTCGGCCAACGGTCCGATTCTTCATCCGGCGCTCGGCGGGCTGGTGCTGGTGCCGGTGGCACCGCAGACGCTGTCGCACCGGCCGATCGCGCTACCCGACGATCGCGTGATCGAGTTCGAGCTCACCGACGTGCGCGAGGCCAGCGCGCATTTCGACATGCAATCGTTTACCCAGTTGGCCCCCGGCGACGTGGTGCGCATGCGCCGCAGTTCCGATGTCGTCACGCTGCTGCATCCGATCGGCTACAACTACTTTGCCACCCTGCGCGGCAAGCTGCAGTGGAACGTGATGCCGAGCGAGACGCACACTCGCGCTTGAGCCGGATCGGCCGGACCCACCGCCCTCCCTGCGCCGCCCGCATTCAGCCCGCACCATGCTGCTGTCGCTCGCGATCCGTAACTTCGTGATCGTCGACGAACTGGCGCTCGACTTCGCGCCGGGATTTACCGTCCTGACCGGCGAGACCGGCGCCGGCAAGTCGATCCTGATCGATGCCCTGCAGCTGGCGCTGGGCGAACGCGCCGAAGCCGATGTGCTGCGCGAAGGGGCAACCCGCGCCGAGGTCGGTGCCGAGTTTGCCGCCTCACCGGAGGCGCTGCAGTGGCTGCGCGAAAACGAGCTGCTCGGCGACGCCGACACGGTCCTGCTCCGCCGCACGATCGACGCCGGCGGCCGCAGTCGCGCGTTCATCAACGGCAGCGCGGTGACGCTGGCACAGTTGCGTGCGCTCGGTGACCTGCTGCTCGACGTTCATGGTCAGCACGCGCACCAATCGCTGCTGCGGCCGGCCGCGCAGCTGCAGCTGCTCGATGCGCATGGCAATCTCGGCGCCGCGGCGCGAGAGGTCGCTGCCGCGTATTCACGCTGGCGCCAGGCCGACCGAGCGCTCGACGAGGCGCAGCAGATGGCCGGCGCGGCGAGCGTCGAACAGGAGCGGCTGCGCTGGATCGTCGAGGAACTCACACCGGTGGCACCGCAAGCGGGCGAATGGGTGCAGGTGGAAGCCGAGCATCGGCGGCTGGCGCACGGTGCCGGCCTGCTTGAAGGCTCGCAGGCGGCGATCGACCTGCTGGCCGATGCCGAAGACTCCGCGCTCGCGCGCATCGACGCCGCCGCCGATCGGCTGGGCAAGTTGACTGAATACGATGCACGCCTGCAGCCGGCGATTGATGCCCTGGAAGGCGCACGGGCGCAGGTCGACGATGCGGCGCGTACGCTGAATCGCTATCTGGCCGCCGCCGATCTCGATCAGGCGCGGCTGGCCGAGGTCGAGGCGCGGGTGGCCGAACTGCACACCGCCGCGCGCAAGTTCCGCTGTACGCCCGACGAGCTCGCGGCGCTGCTCGATACCTCGCGCGACAAGCTGGTGGCGCTGGCCGCTTCCAGTGACCTCGATGCGCTGCGGGCAGCCGAGGCACAGGCGCGCACCGAGTACGACCGTGCCGCCGCGATACTCAGTCGGCAGCGGGCGCAGGCCGCCAGGCATATGGCGCGCGAGGTCACGCGCGCCATGCAGGACCTGGCGATGACCGGTGGTCGATTCGATGTGCAACTCAATGACGGCGAGCCCTCAGTTACCGGTTCCGAAAAGGCCGAGTTCCTGGTCGCCGGTCACGCCGGCGTGGCGCTCAAGCCGCTGGCAAGAGTCGCCTCCGGCGGCGAACTGGCACGCATCAGCCTGGCGATTTCAGTGATCGCCGCCTCGGCCACGCCGGTCGCTACGTTGATCTTCGACGAAGTTGATGCCGGCATCGGCGGTGCGGTGGCTGAGACGGTCGGCCGCTTGCTCAAGCAGTTGGGAGCCGATCGGCAGGTGTTGTGCGTCACTCATCTGCCGCAGGTGGCAGCGCGCGGCGATCAGCACCTGGTCGTCAGCAAGACGCAGGGCGCGGACGGCCGCCCGGTCTGCCGCCTCGGCGTGCTTGATCGCAAGACCCGTGTCGACGAACTGGCACGCATGCTCGGCGGCGTGCAGATCACCGATACCACGCGCAAGCACGCGCGCGAGATGCTCGCTGCGTAATGTCGATCCGATGCCGAGCCGCCGCGCACTGCTGATCGCCTCCGCCATCGGCGCCGGCGCGCGCGCCGGCCCGGCGCAGCCGCGCTGGCCGTATGCGACGCTCGACGGGGCCCCGCCGCGCGTCATCGCCCACCGCGGTGCCAGTGGCTACCGGCCGGAACACACGCTTGCCGCCTACGAACTGGCAATCGAGCAAGGCGCCGACTTCATCGAACCGGACCTGGTCGTCACGCGCGACGGCGTGCTGATCGCCCGGCACGAAAACGAACTGTCGATTACCAGCGACGTCGCCATGCGGCCGCAATTCGCCGCGCGCCGGCGCACGCAGCGTGTCGACGGGCGCGAGGTCAGCGGCTGGTTCAGCGAGGACTTCACGCTCGACGAGATCCGCAGCCTGCGCGCCACCGAACGCTTCGCCCGCGAGCGGCCCGAAAACGCCAAGCTCGACGGCCGCTTCGGCATTGTCACCTTTGACGAGATTCTGGCGCTGCGTCAACGCTCCTTGGGCGACACAGGCCGTGAGATCGGCATCTATCCGGAACTGAAGCACGCGGCGCACTTCGCGGCGATCGGCCTGGCGCTGGAGCCGCGACTGGCCGATGCGCTGCACGCTGCCGGGCTGCGCGGCGCCAAGGCGCCGGTGTTCGTGCAGAGCTTCGAGCTGTCAGCGCTGCGCCGCTTTGCCGAGCTGTCCGATTTGCCGCGCGCAATGCTGCTCGGCAGACCGCCGGCAGCCGCCCAGCTGCGTGAACTGGGCGTGCTGGTGCAGGGGATCGGCGTGGCCAAGTCGCTGCTCTTCCCGCGCGATGCCTTCGGTGCGATCGACGAGCCGACCACGCTGCTGCGCGATGCGCACGCGCTCGGCCTCGCGGTGCACGCCTGGACCTTCCGCAGCGAGGACCACTTCCTGCCGAGCAACCTGCGCGGTCAGCCGCAGCGTGAACTGGAGCATTTCTTCACGGCCGGGGTGGACGGCGTGTTCACCGATTTTCCGGACACCGCCGTCGCGTTGCGTCGCTCCCTCGCCGCAAGACACTGAGGCCTTCAGTCCTTCGGACGGTACGGGCAACGCTCCTTGGTGCACTCGCCGTACAACGCCAGCGCATGGTCGCGCAGCGCAAAACCCTTGTCGGCGGCGATCTGCTTCTGCCGCCGCTCGATCTCGCCGTCGACGAATTCCTCGACCCGCCCGCAGGTCAGGCACACCAGATGATCGTGGTGCACGCCCTCATTGAGCTCGAACACCGCGCGGCCGGCCTCGAAGTTGCTCCGCGTCAGCAAGCCGGCCTGCTCGAACTGCGTCAATACGCGATACACGGTGGCCAGGCCGACATCGAGCTGCACGGCAAGCAGGGCCTTGTAGACGTCCTCGGCACTCAGATGGCGCACGCCCTCCTGCGACGAACGCTGGAAGATCTCGAGGATCTTCATCCGCGGCAGGGTCGCCTTCAGGCCGCTGGCCTTCAGTTCGGTCGATGCGGGGTGCGGGCGGCTCGTCATCGCAGCGCTGCAGTGCGCCGAGCGGCGCGTTCATGAGGCGTGAGTATGATAGCGCCCGACCTTCCTCTCGCCCGCCGCAAGGCGCCCCGCGACCCCATGCCGATCCGCCTGCTCGCCCGTTCGATGTTGATCGCTGCGGCCGTACTCCTGTTCGGAGCCTGCGAGTCGGTGCGCAGCTGGGTGCCGCCGCTGATCCAGCCGTATCGCCCTGATGTGCAGCAGGGCAATGTGGTGACCAAGGAAATGGTCGATCAGCTCAACCCCGGCATGACCCGCGACCAGGTGCGCTTCCTGCTCGGCACACCGGCGCTGGTCAGCGTCTTTCATCAGGACCGCTGGGACTACGTGTACCTGCTCAAGCGCGGCAAGGGCTCGGAAGTGCAGTCGCGCAAGCTCACGGTGTACTTCAAGGACAACCGCGTTGAGCGCTTCGACGCCGACGAGATGCCGCCAGAGACGCTGGCCGACAACCTCATTCTCGGCCGCAAGCCGAAAGACCTGCCCAAGCCGCCGCCGAAGGAGGCGGGGCCGCAGATCACCGTGCCGGCTCGCTGAGCGCCGATGAGCGTCAGGGTCGCCATCGCCGGGGCCAGCGGCCGCATGGGTCGCATGCTGGTCGAAGCCGCACTCGGCGACGCCGACATCGAGGTCGCGGTGGCTCTCGACCGCGCCGACAGTCCCGAGCTTGGCCGCGACTGCGGCGATTTCCTCGGCCGCCCCACCGGTGTACTCATCGGCGCCGATTTGGATGCGCTGCGCACGGCGCAGGTGCTGATCGATTTCACCCGCCCGCAAGGCACGCTGAGGCATCTCGACGCCTGCCGCCGGCACGGCGTGAAAATGGTCATCGGCACCACCGGGTTCGACGATGCCGGCAAGCAGGCGATCGCCGCGGCGGCGAAGTCGATCGGCATCGTGTTCGCGCCGAACATGAGCGTCGGCGTCAATGCGACCTTTCGCCTGCTTGAAGTCGCGGCGAGCATCCTCGCCTCCGGTTACGACATCGAGATCATCGAAGCGCATCACAAGCACAAGGTCGATGCGCCTTCCGGCACAGCACTGAAGATGGGCGAAGTGATCGCTGCCGCGCAGGGCAAGCCGCTGAAGGAAATTGCCGTTTACGCGCGCGAAGGCGTCACCGGCGAACGCACGGCCGGCACGATCGGCTTCTCAGCGGTGCGTGGCGGCGACATCGTCGGTGATCACACCGTGCTGTTTGCCGGCACCGGTGAGCGCATCGAGATCACTCACCGCGCCGGCAGCCGCATGACCTACGCGCTGGGCAGCATGCGCGCGGCGCGCTTCGTCGCCTGCCAGCCGCAGGGTCTGTTCGACATGCACGACGTGCTCGGACTCAAGTAGACCCATGGAAGGCCCTGCGCTCGGCATCGCGCATTACTGGGCGCAGGCCGACAGCGTGATTCGAAGCACGGCCTGGCTGCTCGCGGCGATGTCGGTGGCCAGCTGGTTTCTTATCGTCTGGAAGGGTTGGGCCTGGCTGCGCGTACGCCGTGCGGCGCGCGGTCTCGAGCAGTTCTGGAGCGCGCGCTCGATGGACGAGGCGATCGCGATGTTCAAGCCGGTCGATGCGGAGCGGCTGTTCGTACCGCTGGCGGCCTCGGCGCAACACGCCGCTTCGCGCCTCCTTGACGAGGCAAGCATGGCCGCACGCATCGACCGCTCGGAACTGATCACGCGCGCGCTGCGCCAGCGCATCAACGAGGCAGCGGCAAAACTCGAATCGGGACAGACGCTGCT
>JBFINI010000219.1:0-5820 GCA_041611275.1 Burkholderiaceae bacterium | reverse complement strand
CGTCGGCGGCCAGTTCGCGGGCCAGATGCGCGAGGCCGCAGCCGACGTCGACGCCGGTTTCACCAACCCGTGGCGCGAGCACCTCGCGGAATGTCGCGCGCTGGGCGATGACCTGCGGGCTGGCGTACATCCGCTCGAGCCGCGCGGCTGCGCTGGCATTGAACACGGTCGGTGAACGGCTGGTCGGCGACATGAACGGCGCTTCACGGGCTCGGGCAAGACGCGCAGCGTACAACGTCATCAGCGCGCCGCCGGCAGCGCAGTGCCGACGGCGTCGGGATCGGAGAAGTGCTTAGCTGGGAATCAGGCCTTTCCACAAATCCATGCGCGGTGTCACCAGATCGCCAGTCACTCCGCGGACCGCGCCCGAACCCTGCAGGTGCATGTTGGCGCGCAACATGTGCTTGACCCAGTCGTCGCTGGCCATGACCGCATCGAGTGTGCTGCTCTCGCCGCGGATCAGGAAGAAGCCGTTCATGTCGCCGCCATGCGGGTTCAGGAAGACGATGTCGAAGGACTGGATCTTGCCGCCCTTGTGCAGGGCGCCCAGATAGCCGACGAAATCGTTGAAGTGCTCGGCGCTGACGCGCTCGCGGCCTGGCAGCGAGCGATTCCAGCCAAAGAAAATGGCGTTTGAACTCATCGTGGTCTCCTTATGAACATGGATGATGAAGGACGCGAGTCGCATCCCGCCGGGCGTGACACGGCACTGCGCGCGGCCGCTGCATGGCTGCCGCGCGAGTCGGTCCCGCGACACGACGTTCAGCGTGATATCGACCCTACGCGCGCCCGCGGCGCAGCAGCAAGCCCGTCTCGGCGGATCCGAAACGGCCGTGGCCACTATCATCGTCGGCAGACAAGAGGAGGCGCGCGTGACACAGCATTCCTGGCCGCGGGTTGCAGTCGTCGGCGCCGGTGCCGTTGGCTGCTATTTTGGTGGCGTGCTGGCGCGCGCCGGGGCGTCGGTCACGCTGATCGGACGCCGGCATCACGTCGAGGCCATTGAGCGCGATGGCCTGCTGCTGGAAACGGCCAAGGGTCGCGAGCGCATTGCGGTGGCGGCGTCGACCGAGATCACCGCCGCGCAAGGCGCGGAACTGGTGCTGTTCTGCGTGAAGTCGAACGATACCGATGCAACCGCCCGGTCACTGGCGCCGCTGCTGGCGGCCGATGCCATCGTGCTGTCGCTGCAGAACGGCGTGGACAACGTCGAGCGCATGCGCGCGCATCTGGCGGCGGCCGCTTTTCCGGCCGTGGTCTATGTGGCGGTGGCGATGGCCGGGCCGGGACATGTCCGACACACTGGACGCGGCGACCTGGTGATCGGTGCGCTGCCGCGGACCAGCCGGGATGTCGTGCACGACGCCGAACGACTGACGCGCGCCGCCGCTCAGCTGGAGCGCAGCGGGATTCCCTGCGTAATTTCCCCCAACGTCGAAGGCGAACTGTGGGTCAAGCTGCTGATCAATTGTGCCTATAACGCGATTTCGGCACTCGGTCGCGCGAGGTATCGACGCATCGTCGCGCAGCCGCTGGCGCTGGGCGTGATGCAGACGGCCGTGCGCGAAGTGATCGCGGTAGCGACGGCGGCGCAAGTCCGCTTGCCAGCGGGCGATCTGGTCGAGGCGGCCTGCCGGCTAGCCGAGGCGATGCCGGAGGCGAGCTCGTCGACGGCGCAGGACATCGCGCGCGGCAAACGTACTGAGATCGACCATCTGAACGGCTTCGTAGTGCGCCGGGGCGAGGCGGTCGGTGTGGCCACGCCGGTCAACGCGACGCTGCATGCGCTGGTGCGCTTGCTGGAAGAAGCGGGCGAAACCGAAGCGCGCTGATCGCGCGATCGTCTGAAAAATGTCGTTGCCCGCTCTCGATTGCGCTGACAGCGTCGGTATACTTTCCTTTTACCGGAACCGTCTGACCCGTGTGCAGGCGGGGCGAACATGACCAGATACGTCTTCGTCACCGGTGGTGTGGTGTCCTCGCTCGGCAAGGGCATCGCCGCCGCCTCCCTCGCTGCGATCCTCGAATCGCGCGGCCTCAAGGTCACCCTGCTCAAGCTCGATCCCTACATCAACGTCGATCCCGGAACGATGTCGCCGTTCCAGCACGGCGAGGTGTTCGTCACCGAGGATGGCGCCGAGACCGATCTGGATCTCGGTCACTACGAGCGGTTCATCTCGGCCAAGATGCGCAAGGTGAACAACTTCACCACCGGCCAGATCTACGAGTCGGTGATCAAGAAGGAGCGGCGCGGCGAATATCTCGGCAAGACGGTGCAGGTGATCCCGCACATCACCAACGAGATCCAGGCCTTCGTCGAGCGTGGCGCGCGGGCGGCCTGGGACGGCGCCACCGACGTGGCGATCGTCGAGATCGGCGGCACCGTGGGCGACATCGAGTCGTTGCCTTTCGTCGAGGCGGCACGCCAGCTGAGCCTGCGCCTGGGACGAAACTCGTGCTGCTTCGTGCACTTGACCTTGGTGCCGTACATCCCCAGCGCCGGCGAACTGAAGACCAAGCCCACGCAGCACAGCGTGCAGAAGCTGCGCGAGATCGGCATCTATCCGGACGTGCTGCTGTGCCGGGCCGACCGGCCGATTCCGGACGAGGAGCGTGCCAAGATCTCGCTGTTCTCGAACGTGCCGGTCGACGCGGTGATCTCGGTATGGGATGCCGACTCGATCTACAAGATCCCGTCGATGTTGCACGCGCAGAAGGTCGACGACCTAGTGTGCGAAAAGCTCGCCATCGATGCCAAGCCAGCGGACCTGTCGGCCTGGGACCGTATCGTCGACGCGCTCGAACATCCGCAACAGGAAGTTCGCATCGGCATGATCGGCAAATACGTCGAGCTGTCCGATTCCTACAAGTCGCTGAACGAAGCGCTGATCCATGCCGGGCTGCAAACGCGCACCAAGGTGCTGATCGAGTATGTCGACTCGGAACTGATCGAGCGTGGCGGTAACGTGCCGCTGGCTCACCTGGACGCGGTCCTGGTGCCGGGAGGTTTCGGCAAGCGCGGCACCGAGGGCAAGATCGCGGCGATCCAGTACGCGCGCGAGCACAAGGTGCCGTACCTCGGCATCTGCCTTGGCATGCAGCTGGCGACGATCGAATTCGCGCGCCATGTCTGCGGGCTCGAAGGTGCGAACTCGACCGAGTTCGACCCCGAGGCGCTGCACCCGGTGGTGGCGCTGATCACCGAGTGGATGGACCGTACCGGCCGCATCGAACGGCGCAACAATCGTTCCGAACTCGGCGGCACCATGCGACTTGGCGCGCAGAAGTGCCCGGTCGAGGCCGGTACCCTGGCCAACCGCGTCTACGGCGAGGCGGTCAATGAACGGCATCGCCACCGCTACGAGGTCAACAACGTCTACGTTCCGCAGTTCGAAGCCAAAGGCATGAAGATTTCCGCACGCACGCCGAGCGAGAACCTGCCGGAGATCATGGAATTGCCCGGCCATCCGTTCTTCATCGGCGTGCAGTTCCACCCGGAATTCACTTCGACACCGCGTGACGGGCATCCGCTGTTCAAGGCGTTTGTCGAGGCGGCGCTGGCGCACCGTCGCGCGCGCAGTGGCCTGCTCGAAAAGGTGGCCGCTTGAAGCTGGCCGGCTTCGAGGTCGGACTGCGGCAGCCGTTTTTCCTCATCGCTGGCCCTTGTGTGATCGAAAGCGAGCAGCTGCAGATCGATGTGGCCGGCCAACTGAAGGACATTGCGCGCACGCTAGGCGTACCGTTCATCTTCAAGTCCAGTTACGACAAGGCCAATCGCTCATCAGGCAAGAGCTTTCGTGGGCTGGGCATCGACCAGGGTCTGCGCATTTTGGCCGAGGTCAAGCGGCAGGTCGGCGTGCCGGTACTGACCGACGTGCACGCCGAAAGCGAGATCGAGGCAGCGGCCGCGGTCGTCGACGTGCTGCAGACGCCGGCCTTCCTCTGTCGGCAGACTGACTTCATCGCCGCCGTGGCGACGGCCGGCCCGCCAGTGAACATCAAGAAGGGCCAGTTCCTCGCTCCCGGTGACATGAAGAACGTCATCGAAAAGGCGCGCGAGGCGTCGCGCATGGCCGGCCTGGCCGAGGACCGGTTTCTGGCCTGCGAGCGCGGCGCGAGCTTTGGCTACAACAACCTGGTCAGCGACATGCGCTCACTTGCGATCATGCGCGAGACGGGCGCCCCGGTGGTCTTCGATGCCACGCATTCGGTGCAGTTGCCGGGCGGGCAGGGTTCGAGTTCCGGCGGCCAGCGCGAGTTCGTGCCCGTGCTGGCGCGGGCGGCGGTCGCGGTGGGTATCGCCGGGCTGTTCATGGAAACACACCCGAACCCGGCCAGTGCGCTGTCCGACGGGCCGAACGCAGTGCCGCTGGCGAGGATGAAGGCGCTTCTGGAAACACTGCTCGAACTGGACCGCGTGACCAAGGAACGCGGTTTTATCGAGAATGACTTCAACTGACTCACCGCCGGAGAAGCCGATGCCTTCCGCCTATGTGATCGTCGAAATGCAGATCTCCGATCCGGATCGGTACAAGCAATACATGGCGGCGGCGCCGGCGACGATTGCGGCGGCGGGCGGTGAATATCTCGTTCGCGGCGGCAAACACGAGACGCTCGAGGGCGACTGGCAACCGGCCCGGGTCGCCGTGCTGCGGTTCCCGAGCTTCGAGCAGGCCAAGGCCTGGTATGAGGGCGAGGCGTATCGCACGGTCCGCTCGAAGCGCGCCGGTGCCACGGAATACTTCAATATGGTTCTGGTCGAGGGCGCGCCGCCGGGCTGACCCACCTGTGACCGGAGCAACTCCCTTGAACGACATACGGAAACGAACTCATGAGTGCCATCGTAGACATCATCGGCCGCGAGATCCTCGACTCGCGCGGCAACCCCACTGTTGAATGCGACGTGCTGCTGGAATCCGGCGCGATGGGGCGTGCCGCGGTGCCCAGCGGCGCGTCGACCGGATCGCGCGAGGCGATCGAGCTGCGCGACGGCGACAAGGCGCGTTATCTCGGCAAGGGCGTGCTCAATGCGGTCGAGCACATCAACACCGAGATCTCGGAAGCAGTGATGGGTCTGGAGGCCAACGAGCAGGCGTTTCTCGACCACACGCTGATCGATCTGGACGGCAGCGAGAACAAGTCGCGGCTCGGCGCCAATGCGATCCTCGCGGTGTCGATGGCGGTGGCCAAGGCGGCAGCCGAAGAGGCGGGGCTGCCGCTGTATCGCTACTTTGGCGGCAGCGGCGGCATGCAGATGCCGGTGCCGATGATGAACGTGATCAACGGCGGCGCGCATGCCAACAACAACCTCGATATCCAGGAATTCATGATCCTGCCGGTGGGCGCGCCAAGTTTTGCCGAAGCGTTGCGCTATGGCGCCGAGGTGTTCCATGCGCTGAAGAAGCTGCTTGCCGGCAAGAACATCAGCACGGCCGTTGGCGACGAGGGCGGCTTCGCGCCGACCGTGGCCAATCACGAGGAAGCGATCAAACTGATCCTGCAGGCCATTGATGCCGCCGGCTACGAGGCCGGCACCCAGGTGGCCATCGGCCTGGACTGCGCGGCCAGCGAGTTCTTCAAGGACGGCAAATATCGGCTCGAGGCCGAGAAGTTGTCGCTTGATGCGCGCGCACTCACGGATTTGCTCGCCGGATGGTGCGACAAGTATCCGATCATCTCGATCGAAGATGCGATGGCCGAAAGTGACTGGGATGGCTGGGCGACGCTGACCCAGGCGCTGGGCAGCAAGGTGCAACTGGTCGGTGACGACGTCTTCGTCACCAACACGCGCATCCTGCGCGAGGGCATCGCCAAGGGCAT
>JBFINI010000218.1:0-5821 GCA_041611275.1 Burkholderiaceae bacterium | reverse complement strand
GCCGAAGTCCAGGTCGATCCCGAGCGCCCACAGCGAGTGCGCCACCGCTTCTGATGAGTCGCGCGTCGACGGCGACACTGGCCGCGTCCGTGGCGTTGCTGTCGGCGTGCGAGACGTTCGCCCCGGCTCCGCCGCCGCTGCCCGACGCCACGCCGCCGACGGTCAGCGCCGTGGCCCTTTACCGGCGGCCCGCGGAACGTTCACTGATCGACGGCATTCGCCTTTACGAGGAAGCCTCATTCGAGCGCGCCGAACAGGCGTTGCGCTCGGCGCTGCGCCAGGGCCTGGCCGATCGGCGCGATCAGGCCGCCGCGCACAAGTTCATCGCTTTTATCGCCTGCGCTTTCAATCGCCTGAGCGAATGTGAAGCCAGCTTCGAGAACGCCTTCGCCGCCGATCCGAAGTTCACGCTGACCGAGGCCGAAATTGGCCATCCGGTGTGGGGCCCGGTTTACCGCCGCATTGCCGCGGCGCAAACGAAAGCCGCCGTCAGCACGCCGCCGCGCTAGAAACCGATCCTCGCCTTGCGGGCGACGCGTTCGACGGTGATGTCGTCGGCCAGCACCTCGTGGCGCTGGGCCAGCTTGGCATTGCCGAAGGCGGCCAGCAGCACGCGCCGCATCTCGCGCGGTTTGAGCTGCGCCACCTTCTCGACCATCGCGGCCGACGGCTCCTCGGGAAACTGCTTGCCCCAGCTGTGCTCGTCGCGCAGCTCGCGATAGATGCCGCGGGCGATACGCCGCGCGCCGTCGGCATCGGGCGCATCGATCTCGTAGACATTGACACGATTGAGGATCGGCTCGGGTATCGAACGCGCCTCGTTGGCGGTGGCGATCCACACCACGTCGGAAGCATCGATCGGCACCTCGGCAAACTCGTCGACGAACTCGCTGGCCGTGTCGTGCTCGAGCAGCGTGTACAGGCTGCCCAGCGGATCGTATTGCGCATCGCCGCCGGCCTTGTCGATCTCGTCGATGACGATCAACGGGTTCGAATAATCGCCATGAACCAGCGCTTCGAAGACCTTGCCGGGCTTGGCGTTTTTCCATTGCGCCGAGGCGCCGGACAGGATCCAGCCGGCGGTCAGTGAACTCATGCCGATGAACGAATAGCCGGTGCCGAGTAGCTTGGACAGCTTGCGCGCGAAATGCGTCTTGCCGATGCCCGGGTCGCCGAGCAGCAGCATCGGCTCGAGATCGAGCGGATCGTCACTCGACAGGCACAGCACCAGCTGGCGGCGTATGTCCTCCAGCGGCGCCTCGAAGTTGGGCAGTTCCTCGATCAATGCATCGATATCGGGCAGTGCCGAAGGTTTGATCGAGAAGCGCTGGCCGCCAGCCTTGATCATCTTGACGTAGGTGGCCTTCAGGGCATCGCTGGCGCTGGCGCCCAGGTCCTGCAATCCGTTGAGCGCCTGCTCGACGCGCGGCACCTGATAGACGTTCTTGAAGCCGGCAATCGAAATCGTCGGCCGTGTGGCGGGAATGGTTGCTGGGACTGTCACTGCCGTCTCCCGTCGTCAATCACATCAATCAATGTCTGCCTGCGCCAACCGCAAATCCCGTTACTCATCTGTCGTCAGCGCGCCCGACTCCTTACCGTTGACCGCGCAGCGCGGCTGCGTCTGTCACTGTCCTTTTGTTCCAGCATCGGCACCTTTGGTTCAAAGTTTCCAGCGGACCGCGCCAGCCGGACGGTTCAGCCTGCTGAACGCGCCAGCTGCCACTGATGATGACAAGCAAGTCGCTTGCCGGAATCCTCCAAAAAGTCGAGAGAAAATGCAACTCAGCACTCGGGCGGGATGAGTGCCAAGCACCCCATTGGCCGTCAACCATCGCCGAATGCTGGATACCCTTGTCGCTTGCGATGCGGCAATCAGTCAGCCCGGCGAGCGACACCGCCAGATGACGCGAACCACCGGGCAGCTCAGTGCGGCTGCTGCGCCATCCACACCGCAGCTTCGACGCGTGAGCGGAAGCTGAGCTTCTTCAGCAGGTTCTTCACGTGCACCTTGACCGTGCCCTCGGTGATCGACAGCGTGCGAGCGATGCGCTTGTTGCTGTGGCCGTCGGCCAGGCAATGCAACACCTGCTGCTCGCGTTCGGTCAGCACGGCAAGGTCGCGGCGAACGCCGCGCGCGGAATCCTGAGCTTCCTGGCGCAGCGCCCCGGCCAGCCGGGCGGCGAGCGCCTCGCCGATCACCGTATCGCCGGCCAGCGCGGCGCGCACCCGATCGAGCAGCTGCTCGGGCTCCATGTCCTTCAGCAAATAGCCGTCGGCGCCGGCACGGATTGCGCCGATCAGGTCCTCGGCGGCGTCGGACACGGTCAGCATGACTACCCGCCGCGAGGGATCGTCGGCCTTCAGCGCCGCCAGGATGTCGAGCCCATTTTCCGCCTTGAGGTTGAGATCGAGCAGGATCAGGTCCGGATCATGCCGCTCGGCCAGCGCCAGCGCCTGGTCGCGGTTGCCCGCCTCGCCGACGACCTCGATCGACGGTTCCATGGCCAGCAACTGCAGGACACCGCGCCGAAACAGCGGGTGGTCATCGACCACCAGGACGGTGTGGCGGCCTTCCATCAGGCAACTTCCCGACTCGCCGCTTCGGCCGCCGCCGGCGGCGCCGCGGGCGCGAACGTCGTTTTCGCCGGGAAACGCAGCGCCACGCGCGTGCCGCCGCCGGCTTGGCGACTGATGTCGATGGCGCCGCCAAGCAGCCGCGCGCGGTCGCGCATGATCTCGAGCCCGAAGTGCTGCGCCGGCGACGCATCGGTGCGGATGCCGATGCCGTCATCGACGATGGTGAGCAGCAGATCGCCGGCTGCGTCACGCCGCAGGTCGATCGACGCCGAGCGCGCTCGCGCGTGTTTTTCGATGTTGGTCAGCGCCTCGCGCACGATCTGCAGCAGATGGATCTGCGCGTTGGCCGAGAGCTCGACGCTGACCACCTCGTCGCGCACGGCCACCGGCAGCCCGCTGCGCCGCTCGCAGTCGGCCGCCACCTCGCGCAGCGCCTCGGCAAATCCGCCGGCACCGACCTTCAGCCGGAAGGTGGTCAGCAGTTCGCGCAGCTGCCGGTAGGCGCTGGACACGCCCTCACGCAATTCCGCCAGCACCGCCTGCGCCGCCTGCGCCTCGGCATCCGAACCGACCAGGGTCGACAGCCGCATCAACTGGATCTTGGTATACGACAGCGACTGCGCCAGCGAGTCATGCAGTTCGCGCGCAATCGCCGAGCGCTCTTCTAGCAGCGCCAGCCGCTGATGCTCCTCACGCCGCTCGGCGGCGGCCAGCGCGGCGCCAATATGCCGACCGATCGTCTGCGCCAGCTCCAGCTGCCAGGCCTCCAGCGCGCGCCCCGGCACCAGCGCCAGCGGCATCACGCCGTAGGCCACACCGCCATCGACCAGCGGCACGCTGATCATGCGACGCTCGCCGCGGTCGGTCATCTCGGTGCGCGATTCCATCCGCCCGCTGGCGAAGCATTCGCCGCAACGATCGCGCTGGCACAGGTCGGCGTGCAGCGCCTCGTCGCCAGCGATTGGCACGCCGCGCGGGCTGTCGGCGTGGCGCGCGCAGATCACCGCGCCCTCAGTGCCGAGCACACGGCTCAGGTTGCCCAGCAGCGTCTGCAACGTCGACGCATCGAGCGGTTTCTCGGACAGCGCTTTGGTCGTTTCGTAGAGCAGCGCCATCGAGTGGTTCTTGCGTTCGAGATCGGCCGTCTTCTCGGCGACCTGCTTCTCCAGGGAGCCGTACAGCTTGGCCAGTTGCTCGACCATGAGGTTGAACGCCTGGCCCAGCTGGCCCATCTCGTCAGGCCCGGTGGCCTTGACCCGCGCCTTGAACGAACCGGTGCGCACCGCACGCGCCGAGCGCAGCAGCTCCGACAGCGGCTGAAACACCTCGACGTGCGGCAGCACGATCGCCATGACGACCAGCGCGAAGATCATGAAGAAGGCCACGCCGAGCCACAGGCGCAGCCACTGGATGTCGGCTTCGACGCCGCGCTCGAGCAGGACGACAAAATGGTCGACCTCGGCGACGAAGCGGTCGATCACCCCAAGGAACACCGGCCGCTGCAAGGGTTCAGCGATGGCCGTGCGCGCCAGCGGCTGCACGCTGTCCTGCCAGTCACCGACGATGCGCTCGTAGGCCTGTCGCACTTCCGCCTGCGGATCGGCCGGCAACGCATCGACCAGCATCCTGCTGCGCAATCGCGCCTCGAAGCCATCGATCGCGCCCAGCGCGGCAATGCTGCCGTCCGGAGGCGTCTCGTTCAGGCGGGCGATGCGGGTGGCCAGCGCATACGACTGCATGCGCAGCGAGCCGGCGATGTTGATCGCGCTGGCCTTGCCCGTCGATTTCTCCGTGTACACGGCAGCGATCATGATCACGACCAGCGCGGTGAACGTCACCACGCCAAGCGCAACGCCGACCCGCAGCAGGATCGACTGCGACCAGATTCGCCTCAATACGCTCATGCGCGCGCTCCACCGCCCGGAAACCCGCCGGCCAACGATAACTGCCGGCGCGGCACTTGCGCCGGCACGAACCACGCCCGCCACCCCGATCGGCGCGGCAAGCCTACCTCCAAAGCAATAGAGCCTCCTGCCTCCGTCGCGGCAACTGCGAATCGGCCTTGATCTGCGTCATCAAACCGCAGGTCGTACCCGCCTACGGTGACGCCCGAGCGCGTAGACAACCATAGGCACGACGCAGGATCCAATGGCCGCAGCTCCAGCGGGCAAGACACAAGATCGACCGGGCCCGAAGACCCGGCGCGATCGGACCGCAAGGACAGACGTTCAGCCTGACCGGCTGAGAACGGCATAACTAAGAGATCTCACTGAAGGGAAGACTCATGGCAGCCACACAACCGGCCGGCGCGACGCCACGGCCCACCAGTTCGGTCGACATCGTCGACTGGCACCCGGAAGACCCCGCCTTCTGGGAATCGACCGGCAAGCGCATCGCCAGCCGCAACCTGTGGATCAGCGTGCCAAGCCTGCTCAACGGCTTCGCGGTCTGGCTGATGTGGGGAATCATCACCGTGCAGATGTTGAACCTGGGCTTCCCGTTCACGCAGGCCCAGCTGTTCACGCTGACCTCGATCGCCGGCCTGGCCGGCGCGACGCTGCGCATTCCGGCTTCGTTCTTTATCCGCATCGCCGGCGGCCGCAACACGATCTTCCTGACCACCGCGCTGCTGATGATCCCCGCGCTCGGCACCGGCTTCGCGCTGATGGACAAAACCACCCCGCTGTGGATGTTCCAGCTGCTGGCGCTGCTGTCGGGCATTGGCGGCGGCAACTTCGCCTGTTCGATGTCGAACATCAATACCTTCTATCCGAAGTCGCAGCAGGGGCTGGCACTGGGCATCAACGCCGGGCTGGGCAATTTCGGCGTGACCACGATGCAGGTCGTGATCCCGCTGGTGATGACGACCGCGATCTTCGGTGCGCTCGGCGGTGACCCGATGACGTTGGTCAAGCCCTCCGGCACGCTGATCGGCAAGATCGACGCCGGAACACCGACCTACATCCAGAACGCCGGCTTTGTGTGGCTGCTGTTGCTGGTGCCGCTGGCCTTTGCCGGCTGGTTCGGCATGAACAACCTGGTGCCGATCTCGCCGCACATCGGCTCGACGTCGCGGGCCTTCGGCCGCATCCTGCTGCTGTACGGCGTGGCCTTGATCACCTCGACCATCGGTCTGTACCTGTTCCTGCCGGCGCCGACCGGCATCGGCGTGCTCAACATGTGGATCGCGCTGCCGCTGATCATCGTCGCCACGCTGTTCGCGATGAAGCTGGTGGCCTTC
>JBFINI010000217.1:0-5852 GCA_041611275.1 Burkholderiaceae bacterium | reverse complement strand
GTGCTGCGCGCAATCCGGCGCAGTGTTGATGACGTCAAGGAGACAACGATGAAACGCCCGCAAAGAATCGGCGCATGGCAATTGGCGGTCGCGGCGACGACGGTCGCCGTCGCGCTGGCCGCCTGCTCGGGGGGCAGCAACACGGCGCCCTCGACCGTGGCAGTGGCCGGCGACGTGCCGATCGCCTACGTGAAGCGCGCCAATACGATCGGGATAAACCCGACCGACGGGACACCGACCGCACCGGGCGGCGACCTGATGATCCGCGAGAAGTCCTCGCCGAGCGCGCCGGAACACAACATCACGCAGCGCTTCACGCAAGGCGCTGGCGACGTCTCGGATCCCGAAGTGTCCTACGACGGAAAGAAGATCGTGTTTGCGATGCGCTGTCCGGCGGCGAACACCGCGACGATCGACGGCGCGCCCGCCTGCACCGGCCGCTGGAATATCTGGGAATACGACATGACCACGGGCGGCTTCACCGGTGGCGCATTCAAGCGCCTGACGGCGAGCAGCGAGCACGACGACGTCGACCCCGCCTATCTGCCAGCCGGCCGTGGCTTTGTTTTTGCGTCGAACCGGCAGACCAAGTCACGCACACAGGCGCTCGGCCGCAGTTACTACGCCGTCGATGAGTACGAGCGTGAGCGCGTGCTCAATCTGCACACGATGGATGCCCGTGGTGGCGGGATCGAGCAGATTTCGTTCAACGCCAGCCACGAACGCAACCCGGTGGTGCGGCCCAATGGAGACATCATGTTCTCGCGCTGGGAGCACGTCGGCCCGCGTAACCGCTTTGCGATCTTCCGCGCCAAGCCCGATGGCACCGACATGTTCGTGCTCTATGGCGCGCACAGCCCCGGCAACAGCTTCCTGCACCCGCGCGACATGGACCCGAACGGTCCATACAAGGGTTTTCTCTCCTCGACGCTGATGCCGCTGTCCGGCACCCAGGAAGGCGGCGCGCTGATGTTCATCGACGCGGCGCGCTACTCGGAACAGAACACTCCGGCCGACACGGCGGCACCGGCCATCGGCGGCCAGAAACAGGCCACCGCCCAGTCGCTGAATTCCGGCCGCGGTCTGTCGGAATTCGGGCGCGTCAGCACGCCGTATCCGCTGTGGGACGGCACCAACCGCGTGCTGGTGTCCTACGCGCCGTGCGAGGTCACCCGCAACAACGTCGTCGTGCCCTGCGCCAGCCTGACCGCCGAGGAAAAGGCGCGGCTGTCGAGCGAGCGTTCGATGGCCGAGGAAGCGGCCGATCCGCTGCAGGACAACGTACGGCCGTCGTACGCGATCTACATGTTCGACCCCGAAAAACAGACCTTTCTGATCGTTGCCGCGCCGCCGGCGGGCTTCATGTTGACCGATCCGGTGGCGCTGCAGGCGCGCGCCGAGCCGAACGCGACCGATCCGACGACCATCGATCCGGTGCTGGCTGCACAGGGCCTGGCGCTGATCGAGGTGCGCAGCATCTATGACACCGACGGCCTGCAGCGGATGGCCGAGGTAATGCTGGTCGATGCCGACCGCGGGCCGAATTGCCCGGTTGGCATCGCGATGACCACGCCGCACGATCCGACCGACACGCGAGCGCGCGTGGCCGATCTGGCGCGCATCAAGAACCCGGCCGATTCCGCCTACCACTGCGCCCCCGGACGCTTCATCCGCGCCACGCGCGCGGTGGCGCCGCAGGCCAATACGATCGGCATGCGCGAGGCCATCGGCGAGACCGAGTTCGAGCCGGTGCAGATCCTCGGTTATGCGCCGATCGAGCCCGATGGCTCGTTCAAGCTGCTCGTCCCCGCCGACATTCCGCTGGCGCTGACCGTCACCGATGCCAAGGGCCGTGGCCTGCAGACGCACCTGAACTGGATCCAGATCCGCCCCGGCGAGCGCCGTACCTGCGACGGCTGCCACAGCCCGCGCCGCGGCGCTGCGCTGAATTCGGGCACGGTGGTCAATACGATGCCGGCCGGCGTGAAGTCGGCGATGTCGGCGCAGCACCAGTCGGGCGAAACGATGGCCTCCCTTCGCACGCGCCTCGATCCCGCAGCACTGCAGCTGGCGACCGATCCGGTGTTCGCCGACGTGTGGGCCGACACCACGAAGGCGGGCGTGACCGCGCGCGCACCGATTGCGATCCGCTACACCGGCAACGCCAATCCGGCCGATGATCTGGCGACCAAAGTGCCGACCAACGGCATCATCAACTACCCGGATCACATCGCGCCGCTGTTCACCCGCGATCGCGGTGCCAACACCTGCACCAACTGCCACGGCACAGGCGCCGGGCTCGACCTGCGCGCCAGCACCGGCGGCAGCGGTCGCATCAATTCCTACGACCGTCTGCTGATCGGTGAGCCGCAGATCGACCCGGCCACCGGGCAGCCGGTGACCCGGCTCGAAGACGGCGTGCCGGTGATCGTGCGCGCCCCGGCGCTGGTCGAGCCGATGGCGAACGGCGCGCAGCCGATCGCCCGTGGCAGCCGGCTGACCGAAATCATGTTCGGCGAGCAACTGCTGGCCGGCGCTGCAGCGCGCGCCGCGCATCCGAACCCGCCGGCGACTGCGCCGAATCACGGCACGCTGCTGAACCCGGCCGAAAAACGTCTGCTCGCCGAATGGATGGACCTCGGTGCGCAGTACCTGAACGACCCGTCGGGGAGCAGCCTGGTGCGCACGGTCGCCGCGCTCAGCCGGACGACGTTCGAAGCGCAGGTGCTGCCCGTGCTGCGCGACAGTTGCCTCGCCTGCCATCAACCCACCGGCGATTCCGGTGCGGCACAGACGGCGGCGTCATTCAAGCGCAATCGCTTTGTGCTGACCGGCAATGCGGAAGGGGATTTCAACGTCACGCTGACGATGATCAGCGATACCTGCAACCCGCCGGCCAATTACCTGCTGAGCCAGCCGTCAACGGTGCCGCATCCAGCCGGAGCGACTGGCCAGGGCGTGCCCGTGCTGCCGGCCGGCAGCGCCCAGTACAACGCGATCGCCGACTGGATCCGCTCCGGCTGCGGCACCTGAATGATGAGACTCCGTTTCCCGCGTCCTTGGGCCGCGCTGGCAACCGCCAGCGCGGCGTTGTTTGTGCTGGTTGCCTGCGGGGGGTCCGGCAACAACCCATTCGACAACCCGCCGCAGGTCAGCAATCCGGCGCTGACCACCGGCCAGAAACTGTCGTTCGCCTACTTCCAGCGCTGTGTCTATCCGGTATTGATCGCGCAACTGCAGGTCAACATCAACGGCGCCGTGTCGACCAACAGCTGTGCGGCTGCCGGCTGTCACGACAACGTCAACGGCACCGGCGGCGCGCTGCGGCTGAGCCCGGCGACGCTGGTTGATCTCGCCAACGCGGCCAATACGCCGGAGGTGATCCGCACCACCGAGATGTACCGCAATTTCTATTCGACGCAGGGCGAGACGGTGATTGGCGCGCCGGCAGCGAGTCGGCTGCTGAACAAGCCGCTGGTGCGCGGTGTGCTGCACGGCGGTGGGTTCATTTTCACCAGCGAGACGGATCCGAACGCGAAGCTGTTCGCCTACTGGATCAGCCGGCCGATGCCGGCGGGGCAGGACGAGTTCAGCGCCGCCGGCAATTCGATGTTCACGCCGGCCGATCCGGCCAACGGCACGTGCAACATCGAATGAGGACCACGGCCTTGCGACCGCTGTCGATTCTGCTGGCGCTGATCGCGCTGCTGGTCGCCCTTGGCGCGACGCCGGCCGCGGCGCAGAAGCCGCGCGGCGAACGGCTGCAGGTGACCGATCCGTATGTCGAGATTCGCACCGGTCCCGGCCGCGGTTATCCGATCTTCCACGTCGCCGCCCGCGAGGAGTGGATCGTCGTGCTGCTGCGCTACACCGACTGGTACAAGGTGCAGGCGGAAAACGGCCGCGAAGGCTGGGTCCATCGTGGCCAACTGCTGACCACGCTGACCGAGGTCGGCGGCTACAAGACCTTCCGCGACATCGTTTTCGACGATTACCTGAAGCGGCGGCTCGAGTTCGGCGCCGCCTGGGGCCGCTTCAAGTCTGAGCCCATGCTGAAGGTCTGGGCCGGCTACAAGGTGGCCGAACCGTTTGCCGTCGAGGCCACGATTGGCCAGGTGCAGGGCGTGTTTTCCGGCACCGATTTCTGGCACCTGAACCTGCTGGCCGAGCCGTTTTCCGATCGGCGCCTGGCGCCGTTCTTCGGCATCGGCTTTGGCCGCTTTCGCAACGTGCCCAATGCCAGCCTGGTCGGTGTCGTCACTACCAACGCCAATCTGGCCGACGCCACCGTTGGTGTGCGTTACCACCTGACCGACCGCTTCGTCGCCCGGCTCGACTACACGCTGTACACGGCTTTTGTTTCCGAGCGCCGCACCGGCGAGTTCAACGCCGTTACCGCCGGGTTTTCCTTCTTCTTCTGATGGCCAGCTCACGACCCATGATCAGAACCTTCTCCATCGTCCCGCTGCTGGCTGCCGCTGCGCTGGCGATCCTGCCCGCCGCATCGCCCGCCCAGCAATCCGGCGGTGCCGCCAGCGAGCAGGTCGTTGTGCCCGAGGTCGCGCGCCGTGAAGTGCGGCTGCCGCGCTTTCCGTCGAAAGACATCGCGGTCGGCGTATTCGCCGGCACCTATGCCGCACAGAACTTCGGCGCCAGCGCCGTCTACGGCGTGCGTCTCGGTTACCACCTGACCGAGGATTTCTTCACTGAAGCGGTCTATGCGCGCTCGACCATCACCGACGAGGATTTCCGGCTGATCCTGCCGGGCGGCATCTTCCCGGAGCCCAAGCAGACGCTGACTTACTACAACCTGTCGGTGGGCTACAACCTGCTGCCCGGCGAAGTGTTCTTCGGCCGCAATGTGGCCAAGGCCTCCGCCGTTTACCTGATCGGCGGTGTCGGCAGCACGCACTTTCTCGAGCAGCGACGCCAGACGTTCAATTTCGGTCTCGGCATGCGCGTGCTGCCGTGGGAGCGCTTTGCGATCCAGGTCGACCTGCGCGACCACGTCTTTTCGCTCGATCTGCTCGGCAAGCGCGACACCAAGCAGAACCTCGAACTGACGGCCGGTGTGACCTACTACTTCTGAGCGAGGAGACCTTGCCGATGATCGGTTACTTCAACGCAGTCGTGATCGCCGCGCTGCTGGCGGGCGCCATGCTCGCCCCGCCTGCCGAGGCGTCCGCGGTCGTCGGCGGCGCAGCGCCGGACTTCACGCTGCGCCGGGTCGACGGACCGAACCTGCGCCTGCAGGAGCAGCGTGGCCGCGTCGTGATGGTCAATTTCTGGGCCACCTGGTGCGGGCCGTGTCGGCAGGAGATGCCGCATCTGAATCGCCTGCACGCGAAGTATCAGGACGCCGGCTTCACGCTGCTCGGCGTGAACATCGACGAGGACGTGGGCAAGGCGGTTGGCCTGTCGGGAAAGCTGGGCCTGGGCTTCCCGGTCCTGCTCGACACCGACAAGAAGGTCAGTCGCCTGTACAACCTGACGACGATGCCCTCGACGGTGCTGATCGACCGCGACGGCCGCGTGCGCTACGTGCACCTCGGCTACAGGGACGGCGTCGAGCAGACCTACGACAAGCAGATCCGGGAGCTGCTCAAGGAATGAACTCCGCTCTCTTCCGTTCAGTGCTTGTCGTGTTCGCAGCGCTGCTCGCCGGCGGCTGCAGCATCCAGCCGTGGGTCAAGCCTTACGAGCGCGAGCGGCTGGCCGATCCGATCATGAAGTTGTCGCGCGATCCGCTGGCCGACAAGAACCGCGAGCATGTCTTCGAGGTTCGTGAAGGCGCCCGTGGTGCCGCCGGTGTGCAAGGGGGTGGTTGTGGCTGCAACTAGCGCCCGTCAACG
>JBFINI010000216.1:0-5855 GCA_041611275.1 Burkholderiaceae bacterium | reverse complement strand
GTGCGGGCGATCAGCGCCAGCCAGACGCCCCGGCTGGTGGCGTCCGCCGCCGCCCAGCTCTTGCGCGATCCCGCATTGGGGGCTTGGCGATAGGTGCGGAGCGGGTGGCCGTCGATCCAGGCCAGCGACAGCGCGTTGATGATCTGTTCGCGACTCAGCCCCATTAGCTGCGCGACGACCGCCGTCGTCGCCACCTTGACCAGAATCACATGGTCGAGGCCCACCCGGTTGAAAGCATTGGCGAGCGCGATGCAACCCTGGATCTCGTGCGCCTTGATCATCGCGGTGAGCACATCGCGCATTGTCAGCGGTGATTGCCCGTTCGCTGTCGCGCTGCGCGACAGCCAGTCGGCCACGGCGAGAATGCCGCCCAGATTGTCCGAAGGATGACCCCATTCGGCCGCCAGCCAGGTGTCGTTGAAATCGAGCCAGCGGATCAGCGCGCCGATATTGAATGCAGCGACGACCGGGTCGAGCTGAAACGATGTGCCCGGCACGCGGGCCCCTTGCGGTACCACCGTGCCTGGCAGCACGGGTCCGAGCAGCTTGGTGCAGGCCGGGTAGGCGAGCGCCTCAAAACCGCAGCCGAGCGTGTCCATCAGGCACCAGCGCGCCGTTTCGTACGCAAGATCGCTGCCCACATGCCGGTTCACATAGTCGGCGATGTCGGACAGCACCACGTCGGGGGGCGGCCGGCTCGCCGCCGGGCGCAGCCCGTGATGCGGCGGCGGCGCCTGTGTCAACGCGGGCTCCGGTCCTGGCGGCGACAGGCCAGTGGCTCGGCCAGCAGCTCGCCGAATTCAAGCGTCGCCTCGTCGCCTTGTTCGTGCCATTTGACCTTGCCGTCGCGACTTGCGAAGGAAGTTCCGGACGCACTGCGCAGGCGCTCGACCGACACCCGGGTGCCGGCGTAAGTCAGCCACGCTTCCTCCATGCGTCGGCGCGGATGCGCATTGAGCAGCACGCTGCGCTCGTTGGCGCATAACCAGGTGCTGGTCAGGGGTCGATCGCGTCCGACCGCCGCCGGCTCCGGCGGTTGCGCCTGGCCGCTGGCTGCCGTCAGCACAGACAACAGCAGCAGGGCGCGCAGAACACGCGGGCGCCGGGCCGGCGACCGCGCGGGGCGCAGAAGACGCAGAAGACTCATTTTCATCGTGCAGGTCCTTGCGATGCGTTGGTTGCGTCATTGGCGCCACCGACGCCAAAGAATCGGCTGCGGGCCGGTTCCGGAATCGCAACACCGGCGGCCGCTGCCCGGCGCAGCAGGGTCCAGAACAGACGATAACTGGCGCGATCGTGCAACTGGCCTTCCTCTTCGATCGGCCCCCATTGCACGTCGGCCGCTGCCATCAGAATCTTCGCCGCGAATTCGACCTCATGATGATTCGGCTGCATGCCGCTCAGGACCGGCACGATCTGATCGGGGTGCACGCTCCACATCCGCGTGTAGCCGAACTCCTGGGCCGCACGGGCGGCATCGGCGGATACCTGTTTCTGATCGCGCAACGCAGTCGACACATTGTGTGACGGCACCTTCAGGTGCGCATGGGCGGCCGCTGCGATTTCAAGTTTGGCCCGGCGGATCAGTGGATGATCGAACTGGCCACTGCCTGACAGCACGCTCGCCGGGATGGCGCCATGGTGCGCGGAGACGAAGTCCATCAGGCCGAACGACAGACATTGCACCTGCGGATGCGCCGCAATGCTCTCGATCTCGCGCAGGGCGCCATGCGTTTCGACCAGCACGTGCAGCGGGATCCGATGCCCACGCGGTGCGAAGGTGTTCACGCGGCCGGCCATCGCTTCGACCGTGGCCAGCCCGCGCACCTTCGGCAGGGTCACATAGGCGACGCGCGAACCGGCCGCCGGCAAGATGATCTCCAGGTCCTTCTGCCAATGCGAATGACTGATGTCATGGATGCGGATGCCGACGCGGCTGAACCGATTGGCCGCTGAACTGATGACGGCAGCGATCATTTGCGCGTGCTCGCGCTCGCGACCGATGGGGGCGCCGTCTTCGCAATCGGCGGTGATGTCGAAGACCGGACCGAGCTGCGCCTGAAAGGCAAGCGCCTTCAGCAGAAACTTCTCGTTGCCGGCATAGTGGTCGCAGACCGGCAGCACAAAGGGCAGCGTATCGCCGGCGAACAGCGCACGATCAGGCCGCATCGCCGCTGGCAGGCGCGACGCGACCACGGCGATGGCTGCGCCGCCCATCGCCGGGATCGATTTGTCCAACTTGCGCTTACGCCTAGCTCAGCAGGTGCTTGACGCCGTCGCGTTCCTCGAGCAACTCCTTCAGCGTTGCGTCCATCTTGCCGCGCGACCAGGAGTCGATTTCGAGTCCCTTGACCATTTCATACTTGCCGCCATCGCAGGTGACCGGGAAGCCGTAGACGATCTCTTCCGGAATGCCGTAGCTGCCATCGGAGACCAATCCCATCGTGACCCAACGGCCGCCAGTGCCGTGCACCCAGTCGCGAACGTGGTCGATTGCGGCGTTGGCAGCTGAGGCCGCAGACGACAGGCCGCGCGCCTCGATGATTGCCGCACCCCGTTTGCCAACGGTCGGGATATACGTGTCGCGATACCAGCTTTCGTCGTTGACCAGTTTGGTGGCGCTCTGGCCGCCGACGGTGGCGAAACGGATGTCCGGGTACATCGTCGGCGAGTGATTGCCCCAGACGATCACTTTCTCGACCGATGCCACCGGCTTGCCGGCACGTGCCGCCAACTGCGACATTGCACGATTGTGATCGAGGCGCATCATGGCGGTGAAGGCCGTCTTCGGCAGTGACGGCGCCGACTTCATCGCGATATGGGCGTTGGTGTTGGCCGGATTGCCGACCACCAGCACCTTGACCTTGCGACTGGCCGCCGAATCGAGTGCCTTGCCCTGCGCGGTGAAGATCTGCGCATTGGCGGCCAGCAGATCCTTGCGCTCCATGCCCGGGCCGCGCGGCCGCGCGCCAACCAACATGGCGATGTCAGCGTCCTTGAACGCGGCGGCCGGATCGCTATAGGCGCTCATGCCGGCGAGCAGAGGAAAGGCGCAGTCCTCAAGTTCCATCATCACGCCTTTCAACGCTTTTTGCGCCTTCTCGTCCGGGATCTCCAGCAACTGCAGCGTCACCGGCTGATCGTTGCCAAGCATCTGGCCGGCGGCGATACGGAACAGCAGCGCGTAACCGATCTGGCCGGCTGCGCCGGTGACAGCAACTCGAACTGGGGTCTTCGACATGGGTCCTCTCCGGAAGATGACACAAAAGGCTAGCGCAGGCGGCAGCGCTCGTGCTTGATCAAGGTCGCGTTGGCGAGGGGTCCCTCGCCCCGGTGCCAAACGGTACCGCCAGGCGGCGCCCAAGGGTAAAGACGCATGCGTCTCAGCGCTGCGACGGCGAAAACTGGCGTAGTATAGGTCTTGTATAAGACACAAGATCAGCGCGGGCTGATGAAGCCCTCCTGCATCCAGCGCCGATGTCTGCCGACCTTGCCCGACCTGCGCCTGCCGAGCGGCCGCGCGATGCGGTGTTCCTGCCCCTGTACAAGCAGATCAAGTCCCTGCTCGTGCAGCGACTACAGCAGGGTGAATGGAAGCCGGGCGCGCCGATTCCGAGTGAACTCGAACTGGCTGCTCGCTTTCAGGTCAGCCAGGGCACGGTGCGCAAGGCAGTCGATGAATTGGCTGCCGAAAACCTGCTGGTGCGCCGGCAGGGGAAGGGGACCTTCGTAGCCACCCATGCCGAGCCGCGCGCGCAGTTTCGCTTCCTGCGGTTGGTGCCGGACGCAGGCGAGCTTGTTCCTTCGCAGAGCAATTTTCTCGACTGTCGGCGCGCCAAGGTCAGTGCCGAGGTGGCGCCGCATCTGCAACTGCGGGCCGGCGACCCGGTCATTTATCTGCGTCGCCTGCTGAGCATGGGCGGCGCGCCGCTCGTGCTGGATGACATCTGGCTGCCGGCCGGGTTGTTCAAGGGTCTGACCGCCGAGCGCCTCGCCGAATACCACGGGCCGCTTTACGGTCTCTTCGAGTCCGAATTCAGCACGCGCATGATCCGCGCCGACGAGCGAATCCGCGCCGTGGCGGCCGCCGATGATGTTGCTTCGCTGCTCAGCGTGGCGCCCGGGGCGCCCCTGTTGCTCGTCGAACGCGTGTCATTCACCTACGGTGACAAACCCGTGGAAGTCCGGCGCGGTTTCTGCGTTACGAGCGCGCATCACTATCACAATGAATTGTTCTAGCGTGCACGTGTCCAATTGCCGGCCGATTTGTTTCGTTGCAGCGAATTCGGCGAGAATACTCGGCGCTGCGCGCAGTCGCCTGCAGCGCCCCGCCCACTTCGACGATCTCCCATGACCACTGCGCTGGAATCAAGAAAACGTCCGGAGTTCAAGAACATCCACGTCACGCAGATCATCGGTTACCGGTTGCCTGCGGGCGGGTTTGCCTCCTTTCTGCATCGGTTCAGCGGCGCGCTCATGTTTGTCGCGATGCCGTTGCTCCTGTGGCTGTTCGATCTGAGCCTGACGTCGGAACTGAGCTACTCCAGACTGGCGACGGTGTTTTCGAACTGGTTCTTCAAACTGGTGCTGCTCGGACTTTGCTGGGCGCTGCTGCACCATCTGGTGACAGGTATTCGCCACGTTCTGCTTGACCTGCACATCGGGATCGAGAAGGAGGCTGCGGCGCGCAGCGCGCTTTTCGTGTACTTCATCAGCCTGCCGCTGACGCTGCTGGCGGCGTTGAAACTGTTCGGAGTCTTCTAGATGGCTGCCAATATCGGTCCCAGGCGCCTCGTCGTGGGTGCCCATTACGGACTGCGTGATTGGCTGGCGCAGCGGGTCACGGCGCTGGTGCTCGCGGTCTACGTGATCGGCTTCGGCTTCTACGCCGTATTCATGCTGCCGGCAGGCTACGAGGCCTGGGCAGGCCTGTTCGCTCCGCTGTCGATCAAGGCTGCCACGCTGGTCGTGATCGCCGCCCTGATCTACCACGTCTGGGTCGGCATGCGCGAGATCTTCATGGACTATGTGAAGCCGACCTGGATCCGGCTGCTTGCCTACATACTGACCCTGCTGTGGCTGGCCGGCTGCGCAGTGTGGTCGGTGCAGATCGTGTGGAGAGTCTGAGCGATGAGCGCGATGTCCCAGTTGCCACGCCGCCGTTTCGACGCGGTCATCGTCGGTGCGGGCGGCGCCGGCATGCGCTGCTCGCTGCAACTGGCGCAAGCCGGGCTGAACGTCGCCGTGCTGTCGAAGGTCTTTCCTACGCGCTCGCACACGGTGGCCGCGCAAGGCGGCATCGGCGCGTCACTGGGCAACATGACCGAGGACCAGTGGCTGTGGCACATGTTCGACACGGTCAAGGGTTCGGATTATCTCGGCGATCAGGATGCGATCGAGTTCATGTGCCGCGAGGCGCCGAAGGTCGTCTACGAGCTCGAGCATTTCGGCATGCCGTTCGACCGCAACCCGGACGGCACGATTTACCAGCGGCCGTTCGGCGGCCATTCGGCGAATTTCGGCGAGAAGCCGGTGCCGCGCGCCTGCGCCGCGGCCGACCGCACCGGCCACGCGCTGCTGCACACGCTATACCAGCGCAACGTCGCCGCGCGCACGCAGTTCTTCGTCGAGTGGATGGCGCTCGACCTGGTCATGGACGCCGACGGCGACTGCGTCGGCGTGGTGGCGCTGGAGATGGAAACCGGCGAGTGCATGATCTTCGAGGGCAAGGTCACCGTGCTGGCCACCGGCGGGGCTGGGCGCATCTTCGCCGCCTCGACCAATGCGTACATCAACACCGGCGACGGCCTCGGGCTGGCCGCGCGCGCCGGCATTCCGCTCGAGGACATGGAGTT
>JBFINI010000215.1:0-5860 GCA_041611275.1 Burkholderiaceae bacterium | reverse complement strand
GGTGCCGGCACAGGTGCGGGCGCAGGCACGGGTGCAGGCGGTGCGGGAGTCGGTGTCGGCGACGGGCTGGGCGCAGAGGCCACCGAATCGGCAGCATTTGAGCTTTCTCCACCGCCGCATCCGCCGATGTAGAAAGCTGCCGCTAGAAAGAGTGCTGGAAGCCGATTGTCCAAGTGCCACCTTACTATGGGGAGGAAAGTCCAACCGCGATGCGGCCGGCACGTTTTTGCTTGTTGCAGACCACGACTAGCGTTGTCGATCGCGCTAAATGACGCCGCGGTCCTTGAGCAAGCACAAAGGAAGTAGGCGCCTCATCCGGGCGCAACTCAGATAGAACTCTGCCTGAGAAACGTATCGGATCGGTCCCTTATCAACGTTAGTCCAGCGACTGAGGTCGAAAAGGCCATCGCGAAAAACACTGGCCGCAATGACGGCCTCAGTCACAGGGAAAGAACTCACACGAGCTCATGACATCGTTGGGCCGCGCGAAAAACGTCCGCCGTTCGCAGTGCATGCCCCGGCCTTGGGTTCAGGATGCGATGCTGTCCACGCCCTGGTCCACGAAAGACGCTTTGCCTGTCGCAAGCGGCCTATCCGCAAAGGCAACTGCAAACTCAGCAACGGAGGCGCAACCGGCCGAGGTAAACCGCTGAGAAAGTCACTCGACATCCCGCGCGAAAACACGGCTGCAACGAGAGCCCGCGAAAGGAAATCAGCGGCAAACCGCTTGCATTGGTGCCGGCTATCCGACTCGAACGGATGACCTATCGCTTACAAGGCGATTGCTCTACCAGCTGAGCTAAGCCGGCAACCACCGGCAGTTTAGCCGAGGCATCTGACGTGACAGCGGAATAAGATCGCTGCCATCGTCCCGAACCCGGCCCAATTCCGAATGGCTCGACTGCTCATCACCGGCGGCGCCGGCTACATCGGCTCGCACACGACGCTGGCGCTGCTCGAAGCGGGTCACGACGTGGTCAGTCTCGACAACTACTCGAACAGCTCGCCGTGTGCGCTCGAGCGTGTACAGCGCATCGCGCAGCGTGCACTGACGGCGATCGAAGGCGACGTGCGCGACACGGCGTTGCTGGCGAATCTGTTCGCGCACCAGCCGATCGACGGTGTGATCCATTTCGCGGCGAAGAAGGCGGTCGGCGAGTCGATTGCGCAGCCGCTCGACTACTACGAGAACAACGTCGCCGGCACGCTGGCCTTGCTGCGCGCGATGCAGGCGGCGAACGTGTTCGCGTTCGTGTTCAGTTCCTCAGCCACCGTCTATGGCGCGCCGGACCGTCTGCCGATCGCCGAGGATGCGCCGATCCGCACGACCAATCCGTACGGCGCGACCAAGGCAATGGTCGAGCAGATCCTGCGCGATCTGGCCGCCGCTGATGCGCGCTGGTCGATGGTCGCACTGCGCTACTTCAATCCGATCGGCGCCCACCCGAGTGGCGAGATCGGCGAGGACCCGCACGATATTCCGAACAATTTGTTCCCGTTCATCTGCCAGGTCGCCGGCGGCAAGCGCGAACGCCTTTCCGTGTTCGGCAACGACTGGCCGACGCCCGACGGCACTGGTGTGCGCGACTATCTGCACGTGTTGGACTTGGCCGCTGGCCACTTGCGCGCATTCGAGTATTCGCAGGGCAAGCAAGGCTTTGCGCCGATCAATCTCGGCACGGGGCGCGGCGTCAGCGTGCTTGAACTGGTGCGCGCGTTCGAGTCGGCTACCGGCCGCACGGTGCCGCATGTCGTCACCGCACGGCGAGCCGGCGATATCGCCGCCTGCTGGGCCGACCCGTCGCTGGCGCAACGACTGCTCGGCTGGCGCGCCGAGCGCAGCATCGAGCAGGCCTGCGCCGACGGCTGGCACTGGCAGAGCCGCAATCCGGACGGCTATCGCGGCTAGCCGCGCTACTTGATCCGGGTGAGCTTGGGCCGATCAGCCGGCTTCGTGGGCTCAGGGGGCTCGGGCGGCGCCGGCGTATCGGTGGCCGGCGGCGCCACCTGCACCGGTCCGACCTCGCGCAATGCGGGCGCCGGGGACGCCGGCGCATCGATCGCGCGCGGCACCTCGAACGCCATGCCCTGGCCGTTTTCGCGCGCATAAACGGCGACCACGCGTCCCATCGGCACGTGGACCTCGCGCGGCACACCACCGAAGCGGGCCTGGAACGAGATCGCCTCGTTGTCGATCAGCATCCGGCTGGTCGCCAGCGCCGAGACATTGAGCACGATTTCGCCGTTCTTGACGAACTCGAGCGGCACTCGTACCGACTCGTCGACTGCCACCGCAACGTACGGCGTGAAGCCGGCGTCGGTGCACCAGTCGTAAATGGCGCGGATCAGATAGGGCTTGGTCGAGATTTCAGCCATGGGCGCAGTTTACCGGCCGCAGCTGCAGGCTCTGCTCCGGCCGCGCACGCATCAGCGGCGCATCACCTTTTCCGAAGGCGTCAGCGCCTCGATAAACGCCGGCCGGCTGAAGATGCGCTCGGCGTACTTCATCAGCGGCACGGCGCTCTTCGGCACGTCGATGCCGTAATGATCCAGTCGCCACAGCAGCGGCGCAATGGCGACGTCAAGCATGGAGAAATCATCGCCGAGCATGTACTTGTTCTTCAGCAGCACCGGCGCCAGCTGGATCAGGCGATCGCGGATCGCCGGCTTGGCCCGCTCGATCAGCTTCGGATTGTTGCTGTTCTCCAGCGTCTGCACGTGCAGGAACATCTCGCGCTCGAAGTTGAACAGGAACAGCCGCGTGCGTGCGCGCATCACCGGGTCGGCCGGCATCAGCTGCGGATGCGGGAAACGCTCATCGATGTACTCATTGATGATGTTCGATTCGTACAGAATCAGGTCGCGCTCGACCAGCACTGGCACCTGCCCGTAGGGATTCATCACGTTGATGTCCTCGGGCTTGTTGAACAGGTCGACGTCCTTGATCTCGAAATCCATCCCCTTTTCGAACAGCACGAAGCGGCAGCGCTGCGAAAACGGGCAGGTGGTTCCGGAGTAAAGCACCATCATCTTCTCGGGTCCTTGCAAACAAAACGGCGAGGCGGCTGCCCCGCGGCGCGGATTGCGGGCGGGGCTTGCCCGGCTTTACTTGACGTCCTTCCAGTACTCGCGGTTCAACCACCAGGCGATCGTGGTGAACAAACCCAGGAAAAGCAGCACCCATACGCCGATGCGCACGCGCGTCGCTGCGCTCGGGTCGGTCATGAAGGTGAGGAACGCGACCAGATCGGCAATCTCGTCGTCGAACTTGCGGGCCAGCGCCGCATCGACGGGCTTGAACGAAAAGCGTGTCCCTTCTGTCGCCGGGCCCTCCAGCGGCAGGCTGACCAGATTGAGGTTGCCGGCAGCATCGTAGACGGCGACGTCGCGCAACAAGCCGGCTTTGCCGGTGCGCGGATCAATCCCGTGGTGGATCTTCTCGATGGTCGCCTCTCGTGGACCCTGCCGTTCCCACAGGATGTGCGGCATACCGATGTTCGGGTAGACGACGTTGTTCCAGCCGGTCGGGCTGGAAGCGTCGCGGTAATAACCGCGCAGCAGCGTGTAGAGGTAGTCGGTGCCCTTGAAGTCGAACGACGTGCGGGCGCGCGTGATGACCGACAGATCCGGCGGCACCTTGCCGAACCACTGCTTGGCGTCGGCCGGTCGCATCGCGATCGTCATCGTGTCGCCGACCTTCTGCTCGCCAAAAATCAGGAACTCGCGGATCTGCCGTTCCTCCAGGCCGATTGCTTGCAGTCGATTCCAGCGCATCAGCGCCGCCGAATGGCAGCCCAAGCAGTAATTGGCGAAAAGCCGCGCGCCGCTTTGCAGCGACGCCAACTGCGTGCCGCGTGCCTCCGGCCATTCGTCCAGGGGAATCTGTGCACCTGCGGCAAAGGCGCTGCCGCTGATGAACATGCACAGCCAGGCAATCAGGTTCTTCATTGTTGTCGCACTCCGTGTTCCGCTCGGGGCTTAGTGCGCGGCGAAGCTCACGCGCGCCGGCACCGGCTTGAATTCTCCCATCCGGCTCCACCACGGCATCAGCAGAAAGAAGCCGAAATACAGCAGCGTGCCGAGCTGGGAGGCGCGCTCGTTGACCGGCGACGGCGGCTGCGTGCCGAAGTAGCCCAGCACGAGGAAGACGACGACAAAGCCAATCAGCAGCCAGAAGTGCCAGTCCGGCCGGTAACGCATGGACTTGACCGGCGAATGGTCGAGCCAAGGCAAGCCGACGAAGATCAGCACCGACGCGCCCATCAGCACCACACCCCAGAACTTGGGGTCGAGTTTCATCGGCCCGCCGACCATCAGCAGGAGTGCCACAGCGGCCACTGCCAGCACGCCGAACTTGGCGATGCGATTGCGCAGCGTGAAGAAAAGCAGCAGCGCGTAAGCTGCAAACCCGGCGGCCAGCACCCACATGAACTGCTCGGTGGTCGCCCGCAGAATCGAGTAGTACGGGGTGAAGTACCACACCGGCGCAATATGCGGCGGCGTCTGCAGCGGATCAGCGGGAATGAAGTTGTTCCACTCGAGGAAGTAGCCGCCCATTTCCGGCATGAAGAAAACGACGCCGAAAAAGATCAGCAGAAACACTCCGAGCCCCATGATGTCGTGCACCGTGTAATAGGGGTGAAACGGAATGCCGTCGAGCGGCTTGCCGGTCTTGGGATCGAGCTTTTCCTTGATCTCGACGCCGTCGGGGTTGTTCGAGCCGACATCATGCAGGGCGAGGATGTGCGCGACCACCAGACCGACGAGCACCAGCGGAATGGCGATCACATGAAAGGCGAAGAAACGATTCAGCGTCGCGTCGGAGACAACAAAGTCACCGCGGATCAGCAACGACAGATCGGGACCGATCAACGGGATCGCCGAGAACAGGTTGACGATCACCTGCGCCCCCCAGTAGCTCATCTGGCCCCAGGGCAGCAGGTAGCCGAAGAAGGCTTCGCCCATCAGGCACAGGAAGATCAGGCAACCGAAGATCCAGATCATCTCGCGCGGCGTGCGATAGCTGCCGTACATGAGCGCGCGGAACATGTGCAGATAGACGACGATGAAGAAGAACGAGGCACCGGTGGAGTGCAAGTAACGGATGAACCAGCCGCCGGGCACGTCGCGCATGATGTACTCGACCGACTCAAACGCAAATCGCGCGTCGGGCTTGTAGTGCATCGTCAGGAAGATGCCCGTGGTGATCTGCAGCACCAGGACCACGATGGCCAGCGAGCCGAAGAAGTACCAGAAGTTGAAGTTCTTCGGCGCGTAGTACTCGGAAAGGTGCTTCTTGTACTCGGCCATGACCGACGGCATGCGCTGGTCGATCCAGCCGAGCAGGCCCGTGTATTCGGTCTTGTGCAAAGGCATGTCGCGTTCCTTTCGCGTCGATTCCGAGATCAGGGATGGGCAACGTCTCGCGCCCGATGCTGCAGCGGCAGCAGCGCGCGGTTCAAGTTGCCTCAGGCCTTGCTGTCGTCGCCGACCAGCACCAGCGTGTCGGACAGATACTTGTAAGGCGGCACTTCGAGGTTGTCTGGCGCCGGCTTGTTCTTGAATACCCGGCCCGCCAGGTCGAAGGTCGAGCCGTGGCACGGGCAGAGGAAACCGGGGTCGGCGCCGAGTGCCGCGTTGGCCCCCGCATCGAGCGGTCCGATCGGTGAGCAACCCAGATGCGAGCAGATGCCGACCACGACCAGGTATTCCGGCTTGATCGAGCGGTATTCGTTGCGGGCGTACGGCGGCGTCGGATACGCAGTGCGCTTGGACTCGGGATCAGCGACTTCGCCGGCCGTCTTCTTCAGCGATGCCAGCATCTCCGGCGTCCGGCGCAAGACCCAGACCGGCTTGCCGC
>JBFINI010000214.1:0-5862 GCA_041611275.1 Burkholderiaceae bacterium | reverse complement strand
TGCGGTATGCATCCAGCGCCAGCGCGTCACGGCCCTCGCCCTCGAGCTGCCTGGCCAGGGCCAGATAGCCCTGCGCTACGTTCAAATCCCCCGAATGCTCGAGCCGAAGCGCCGGTTCGACACGCCATGGCTTGTCGCCGGTCACACTGCAACCCGCCAGAGCGGCACTGATCAGCAGCGGCAAGAGGCTGATGCGCTGGTGCAACCGTTTCGCCTGCCTTGAAAATCTTCCAGCCATCGCGGATCTCCCGTCAGTTCAATTGGTGCCGCTCATCGTCGGCAGCAGTACGCGGTAAATCTGGATCATTGCCGGTCCCATCAGCACCAGCATCAGTGAAGGGAAGATGCAGAAGATCAGCGGAAACAACAGCTTCAGGGCGATCTTCGCCGCGGCCTCTTCGGCGCGCTGGCGACGACGCGTGCGCAGCAAATCCGACTGGATGCGCAGCGAGGCGGCAATGCTGGTGCCGAATCGTTCAGCCTGATTGATCATGGTCACGAAACCGTCGACCTCGTCCACGCCCGTGCGCATCGCGAGGTTGCGCAGCGCACGCTCGCGATCGGCGCCGGCGCGCATCTCGAGGTTCACCAGGCGCATCTCGTCGGCCAGCGCGGGGCTCTTCAGCTGCATGTCTTCGGCAACACGAATCATCGCTGCCTCGGTCCCGAGGCCGGCCTCGACACAGACGGTCATCAGGTCGAGCGCATCGGGGAACGTTTCGAAGATCTCCCGTTGCCTGTGCTTGATCATCTGGATGAGCACCAGGTTCGGCAGGTAGTAGCCCACTGCCGCAAGCGCCAGGAGGGTCAGCAGCAGGTTGTTGCCTCTAATCTGCGTGCCGCTGAACGACAACAGCGCGAACCCCAGCAGCGGCAGCGCCAGCGTCAGCACGGTCTTCAGTCCGAAGAACGCCGTCGGCGCGGACGGATTGCGAATGCCGGCATGAACGAAGCGCAGTTTCAGGCTCGAACGCTCGAAGCCCTCTTCAGGCAGTGCCAGGCGGCTAACCGGCCGCGTCAGCTCGGCAATGAACCTGACCCAGCGCGAGCCGGTCTGCGGAAAGTGGCCGCTGTCCGCGACCATCTGCCGCAGGCGTAACTGCGCCTCGCTTGGCCGCAGCAAGATCATCAGGCCGGTTGCCGTCGCCATGACGACCAGGAATACCAGCACCAGAATCAGAATCTGCATCGTCATCATTTCATTTCTGCCTTCAGACGCGGATGCGGATGATCTTGCGCATCCAGAGAACGCCTACCACCATCGAGAACAGCGCGGCGCCGATCAGCCGCACTCCTGCCGGGTCGGTCCACAGAACTTCCATGAATTCCGGATTGACGATGTTGACGACCAGCGCGACCGCGAACGGCAGCGCGACCAGGATGTAGGCGGACAGTCGGCCCTCGGCCGACAGCGTGCGGATCTCGCCAAGCAGTTTCAGCCGCTGCCGAATGATCGAGCTGATGTTGTCAAGCAGCTCGGCCAGGTTGCCGCCCGACTCGCGCTGGATCAGCACCGCGATGACGAAATAGCTGACATCCGGCATCGGCACGCGATCGGCAAGGTTTTTCAGCGCCTCGGCTATCGGCGCGCCATAGTTCATCTCGTCCGACAGAACTCGAAAATCGCGTCCCATCGGCTCGGCCATCTCCTCGCCGCACATCTTGATTGCGGTCGGAAACGAATGGCCCGCGCGCATTGCGCGCGACATCAGGTCGAGCGCCTCTGGAAACTGCTGCTCGAAGCGCCGCACCCGCTGCTGCCGCGCCGCCGAAACGCGCCACCATGGCAAGATGGCCAGGGCCAGCGCCAGCGTGACACTGATCAGCGACGGCTTGCCCAGCAGCGCGGGCAGCGCGTAACCGGCGACCGCCAGCATCACGGTCAGCGCCACGAGTTCTCCGGCGCTGAACGCCACCCCGGAGGAGCGCACGAAACGAGCCAGTCTTTCTCCTGGCGAGGTGCTGACCAGCAGGTCGTGCAGCCAGGGCATCCGCCCTTGTTGTTGGACCCGTTCAAGACTGACTTCCGTGCGTGTCTCGCCCTTCAGCGCGGCCAGCCGACTGGCAATGCGTTGCGCTTCCGGGCTGCGATGGCTGGCCCAGAGGTTGAACAGACCCTCGAGCGCCAGCACAACCGCCAGAAAACCAATAACCGCAAACAGGGCAAAGGTCACATCCATGTGCAGCTCCGTTTGATGGACAAAACGCCGCGGCTCATATCGGCCGGCGCACTGGCTCGATCAGCGTCTCGTTCAGCTTGATGCCGTGCGTGAGCAGCCGGTCCCAGAAGCGCGGGCGTACACCGGTGGCGGTGAAGTAGCCTTGCACGCGGCCATCGGCGCCGACGCCGGTCTGCTTGAACGCGAAGAGTTCCTGCATCGACACGGTTTCGCCTTCCATGCCGGTGATCTCCTGAATGCTGACGATCTTGCGCGTGCCGTCGCTCAGCCGCGACGCCTGGACGATCACGCCGATGGCCGACGCGATCTGCGAACGCGCCGCGCGCGCCGGCAGGTCGACGCCCGCCATGGCCACCATGCTCTCCAGGCGGGCGATCGCATCGCGCGGCGTATTGGCATGCACTGTCGTCATCGATCCTTCGTGGCCGGTATTCATCGCCTGCAGCATGTCGAGAGCTTCCGAACCGCGCGTCTCGCCGAGGATGATGCGGTCCGGCCGCATCCGCAGCGCGTTGCGCACCAGCGCGCGTTGCGCCACCTCGCCGCGTCCCTCGATGTTCGCTGGCCGCGTCTCGAGCCGTACTACATGCGGCTGCTGCAGCTGCAGTTCAGCCGCATCCTCGATCGTGATGATCCGCTCGGTCGAATGGATGTAGCTGCTGAGTATGTTCAGCAGCGTGGTCTTGCCCGACCCGGTGCCGCCGGAGATCAGGACATTGATCTTGCCCTGCGAGGCCGCGCCCAGGAACGTAGCCATCTCCTCTGACATCGACTTGAACTGGATCAGGTTCGCAATCGTCAGCGGCGTGGTGGCGAAGCGGCGGATGGACAGGATCGGTCCGTCGATCGACAGTGGCGGGATGATGGCGTTCACGCGCGAGCCGTCGGGCAGGCGCGCATCGACCATCGGGCTGGATTCGTCGATGCGCCGGCCGACCCGCGAGACGATCTTGTCGATGATCTTCATCAGGTGGTCGTTATCGACGAAGGAGATCTCGGCCGGCTCAAGTTTGCCGTTGCGCTCGACAAAGACGTGGTTCGAGGTGTTCACCAGGATGTCGGAGATCGTCGGGTCCGCAAGCAACGGCTCGAGCGGACCGAAGCCGAGCATCTCGTACTGGATGTCCCGCACCAGGTTGCGACGCTCGTTCGTGTTGAGAACGAGGTTCTCCTCCAGCAGCAGCCGCTCGACCATCAGGCGCAGCTCGTCCTTCAGCCGCTCCGGCGAAAGGTTCTGCATCGCCTCCAGGTCGATGCGCGAAAGCAGCGCCTGGTGAATCTGCACCTTGATCGTGTGATAGGCGCGCGTCGACTTGACGGGCACCTCTTCGCTTTCGACCACCGGCGCGAAGGCGTGGTTGCCGGATCCGAGGCGTTCACGCAGGCTCATTGGCGATGCTCCTTGCGGCGGTATTTCCGCGCAACAGTCCGGTCAGCCAGCCGCCGCGGGTCTTTTCCGGCAGCGGTGCGATCTGGACAGCGAGGTTTCGCAGCGCACGGGTGATCGCGCTGTTCGGCGCGACGACGGCAACTGGCACCCCTTGGTTGACCGAGGCGGCGACCACCTCGTATTGGTTGGGCAGCGTGCTCAGCGCCTGCATACCCATGGCTTTCTTCAGGTCGGCGAGCGTGATCTGGCTGTTCTTCTCGCAGCGGTTGACGATCCAGTGCAGCTTGTGCGGCGGATAGTCGAGCGAGCGGAATACGTCATTGAGCCGCTTGCCATCGCGGATGAACGGCAGCGTCAGCTGCAGCACCGCGTAGACACGATCACACAGATCGAGGGCCTGCAGCGTGACCGCGCTGAGCGACCGGCCGGCGTCGATCACGACAAAATCGAACATCGAGCGTGCCATCCGCAGGATCGCCTGCACGTGGGCTGGGGTCACATCGGTCGCCTGTGCCGGATCTTCCGGCGCCGCGAGCACGTAAAGTCCATTGGCGACGTTCAGCATTGCCGACTGCAGCAGGTCGCGATCGAGCCTGTGAATGTTGTGCGCGACGTCGGCCACATGACTGCGCGGCCTTTCGTTGCTGACGAACAGCGCGGCATCGCCAAACTGCAGGTTTAGGTCGATCAGCGCGACGCGCCGTTGTCCGCCTGCGGCCAGCACATGTGCCAGGTTGGCCGCCGTGAATGTCGCGCCGCTGCCACCTTTGCAGCTGACGAAACCGAGCACTTCCCCGTTGCGCTCATGCGCCGCTGGTGCACGGCGTTTGCCAGCGATGCGCTGAACCGCGGCGGCGACAGCCTCCGGCGTGGTCGGAGTTGGCAGCACTTCGCGCACGCCGGCGCGCATCGCGCGCATCAGCACTCCGGGCGCCATCTCAGCGCCAACCAGCGCGAACTCGACCTCCGGGTGCGCGTTTGCGAGTGATTCGAGCGCATCGAGATCTAGGGCCGATGTAAATTCGGCCACCAACAGATCGGCGCGGCTACCGTTGGCAAGCACTTTGACCTCGTGCAATGCTTGGTTGATCGCATGTACCTGCCCTCCTTCGGCGGCACCGGACAGGGCGCGCGCCCAGGCTTCGGCGTGGTCCGAATCCGGGGTGACGATCACGATCTTGAGCATTGGAGACTCCTGTAACGGTCAGCTGCAAATCGGATTGCCGGCGCTTTGCATGAACTCCCGTCGCAGCGTGGTGGCAAACGGCGGCATCGTGACTGACAGCGGCACGAAGGGGATGATCGTGTTGTGCGTGTAGCCGGCCAGCGAGACCTGCACCGAGCGGCAGGTCGCGTCCGTGCAGCCGGACGGCAAATAGCTGATCGTGATGAAGTTGGGCGCCAGCGCGCTTAAGCGCGAGCGCATCTTGTTTTCGATGATGCCGCCATCGCCGCCGTCGGCGATGTCGCACACGACCGCAAGCCGTGCTCCGTAACGTGTCGCCTCTACCGCCGCGTTCCATGTCCACAGCATCCGGCCCATTTCGATCACGCCGAGCAGGACGGTGAAGAAAAGCGCCGCAACGAGCGCGAATTCGACCATCGTGGCGCCCGCCTGTTGCCGATGTGGGCGGCAGGCGTTCACAGCTGCGCCCTCATCGTTGCCGAGATCGTGTTGAAGTTCAGGCTCGGCAGGGCGAATGTTGCCAGTGACGTGAACGAATAGCTGTTGATCGAGACGCTCACCAGGTTGATGGCGCCGCTGCCTGTGGCTTGTGCGGCATGGCTGCCGGGGCAGCTGATCGCGTCGCAGATGCTGACAGCCGCGGTCGTCAGCCCCGGTGCCAGCGGGCTTCCCGAACAATTGGTGTTGCCATACACGGCCAGGCAGCGCGCTTCGGCCTGGACCACTGTGTCGCCGGGGCCGTTCTGCGATAAATGGCGCACCGCATCGCGCACGGTCTTGTCGAGCGTGTTGTAGGTGTAGATTGCGCGGCCGAATTCGGTCGCGCCGAAGATCATCAGCACCATGGGTCCGATCAGCAGGGCGAATTCGACCGCGGCCACCCCGCGGTTCAGGAAGCGCAGCGAGCGATGCGGGCGTTTCATTGCATCCTCGCTATTGCACCAGCGCAGGCACCATCGGCCCCTGCGATGCGGTGTTACCGGCAATTCCGGATGACGCACACGGGCTGCCGCTCTCGTTCGACCGCCCCAGGTATTCGAGACGGCTCACCACATTCGAGCCGGTCACCTTGCGGTAGGGGTCGAGCATTAGCACGCAGGCGTAGG